>NZ_JBHFLL010000177.1:0-55249 GCF_041928595.1 Microcystis sp. BLCC-F209 | reverse complement strand
TCTCCCCGCTCCCTTCTCCCTAATCCATAATTCATAATTCCCTCTCCCCACTTCCCAATTCATAATTCATAATTTATAATTCATAATTCATAATTCCCTCTCCCCACTTCCCAATTCATAATTCATAATTCATAATTCCCTCTCCCCACTTCCCAATTCATAATTCATAATTCATAATTTATAATTCATAATTCCCCACTTCCCCACAGTATCGCCCAAATATGACCAACTCAGACCGAATTATTGTTCCTCTTGATGTGCCGGATTTAGAATCAGCGATCGCAATGCTCGATCTGTTGCCGGAAGTCAGTTTTTGGAAAGTGGGACTAGAATTATTTGTCAGTAGCGGTGCAGAAATTCTAGGGATTCTGCAAGAAAGACAAAAAAAGAGCTTTCTCGATCTAAAATTTCATGATATTCCCAATACGGTCGCCGGGGCCTGTCGTTCCGCCAGTCGCTATCGAGTGGATTTACTCACCCTCCACGCAACAGCCGGACGGCAAGCAATGACGGCAGCTAAGGCGGCAATCTCTGACCTGCTATCCCCGCCAAAACTTCTCGCTATCACCGTTTTAACCAGCCTTAACGCCAGGGAATTAGACCTCGACCTCAAAATTCCCCTAGAACTATCGGAATATGCCTTAAATCTGGCATTATTGGCCAAGGAATCGGGAATTGATGGGGCGGTTTGTTCTCCCCAAGAAGTGGCGCAATTACGTCGCGTCTGTGGAAAGGATTTTCTCTTAGTTTGCCCCGGAGTTCGTCCCTCCTGGTCAAGCAAAGGGGATCAAAGTCGGGTGATGACTCCGGCCCAAGCGATTAAAGCTGGGGCCGATTATCTAGTAATTGGACGACCGATCACCGGTGCGGAGGAGCCAAAGGTAGCATGGGCAAAAATTTGTCACGAATTAGCCGATATTTAGGGGTATTACTGGTTATTTTCGGGATTAACTCGCCAGCTGTTAGTCGTCCTCTTTCTAGCTGTCCGGAGGATTTAAATCTTTTAGTCGATCGCCTCTTGTCAGATTTACCCGGTTATGCTAATCGAGTTATTAGCCGCGCCCAAATCGATCAAGAATTATCTACACCGGTTTTTGTGATTATTGCCGGTCGTCCCGAATTTGCACCCCTACCTTTAACTGCCGATCAATATTCCGGTCAAATTGCCGATGACACTCAACAGGTTTTTTTTACGACTTTAGAGCGTCAGTATAGTAAAAATCGCTCTGTCACTCTCCAGAATTATCATTGGTTATTTTTAACTAAAACTGGGGAAGGATGGCGATTAGTCACGGTTTACAGTCAATTAGCTTCCCTGGAACCCACTCAAGTCCCCTTACCTCCCCTAGAAACCAGCCAAGGCACCATCGGCCAAGCGGTGCGTCTCTGGCTGCGGGACTGCGAAGCGGGTACATTGCGCTAAATTCGCTCGGCCAAAACAAAGCGATCGAAACCTGCTAGGTCGTTAATAATCTGAATTTGTCGATAATTGCCCTGATTTTCCAGCATTTGCGCTACTTTTTCCCCTTGACCGGCTCTCATTTCCACTAGCCAAAGGCCTCCCGATCGCAGATAATCGGGAGCAGTGGCCACTAGATAGCGCAGCGCGGTCAATCCGTCTTCACCTCCATCCAGGGCCAAACGGGGTTCATGTTCCCGCACTTCAATTTGTAAGTCAAGGATTTCTGCACTGGGAATATAGGGAGGATTGGACAGCATACCGCTAATCTGTCCTTGCCACTTCTCTAGGGGGGTCCACCAAGAACCCTGTTTTAAGATAATTCTGTCGGCAAAACCGGTATTGATGATATTTTCTTTGGCGATCGCTAAAGCCGTTTGACTGTAATCAATAGCATATATCTCTGCTTTTGTCAAGATACTGGCTAAACCAATAGCGATCGCACCGCTACCGGTTCCCAGATCTACCCAGATTCCCCCGTCGTCTCCTCTGACGGTTTCTCCAACAATATCGATTAATAACTCGGTTTCGGGACGAGGAATTAAGACCCCCGGGGAGACTTTCAGGGTAAAATTACGCCAGACCACCGATTCGAGCAAATACTGCAAGGGAACCCTTGCTTGCAGGCGTTTTTGCCAGCGTTTAGTAATTTCCGACCAAGAATAACTCAAGGGGATTTTTTCTCGTTCGCGAAAGGATTGTAAGCGCAGGGAAAGAGTATCTAAATCTGTCACTGCTTGCAGAAAAATATCCACTTCCTTCGGAGATATTTGCGCTTGCTCTAGATCAGCGATCGCCTGTTGGCGCCATTGACTTAATTCTTGACCGGAAATACTAGCAGTCACAAGGCTTAACGATTGGGGGCGGGGGGATTACTGGTATTATTATTAGGGCGTGGCTGATTTGCCGGGGGTTGATTGGGAGCATTTTGGTTACTATTTGCGCGGATAAAATCAATCGTTTCTTGGCTAGGAAAGAGGAGAATTTTAGTTAAAGCTTCATCGTTGCTTTGTTGTAGGGTGGCGATGACACTTTCTAGGGGAATAACATCAATTTTCACCGTGGCTGCTTCGGCGGGATTGGCTTTTTTATATTGTTCTGCCATTTGTAAAGCGGCGGCTTTTTCAAAGAAGAAAGGAATAAAATCCTGATTATTGCGACTGACCACTAGAAAATTACTCTCTTTTCCCGCTTTCGGCACAAATAAAGGGACACCACCTTGATATTGTTGACCTCTTTCACTGAGCAGTTTTTTCGCCGATTCTACTTCCGACTCTTTGGGAACAAAATCGATAATTAAACGATTTTGTTCGGTTTGACTGGTTTGCATCTTATAGACTTGTGCCAAGGAAACAGCCTGAACTTTAACTTTGCTGGCTACTTCAGGATTCTCTTTTTTCAGTCGTTCAAAAAAGTTTTCTGCGTCCTGCCGACTGATAAAAACTCCCGTGAATTTCTGTTCTTTTTCTCCCACGGCAATTAGGGGAACTCCTTGATCGTCGGCAATAGCGAAGACAGGTACAGACTGCAAGGTTCTGACGATTTGTTCTTCTGGTAAAGCGAGTGCTTTAGAATAGCTGCCCAGCAGCGAAGTCAACATTGTCGTTCCTACTAAACCAAGGGTTGCCGTCCAACGAATGAGAGATTTCATCAAAATAATTACCTCGTTATTACTATTAACCAATATTTGCCGTTAATCTGAAACTATATCGTCTGCTTAACCCCTCCGATCAGGAGTTTTCTGATGAATAACCAGCCCCGAAAGTTCCCTTTATTGGCTTGCTTCTGAACCATCATAGCTAAAAAGCTCCATATTTGGTGAGATGTGGTCGCAGCGGCGGCTAGGAAATAGGGGCAACTTAGGGGCTGATCTGGAGAATAATAGGAATTAATTGGATTTTTTAAGCTATATTTTCCGAAAAAAATCGCTTTATCTACGGTTTAAGCTTGCTTTTGCCTTCATAAGCACCAACTTAAGCTCAAAAGGCCTCCTCTTGTCGGAATCAGTTAGTCAACCGGCTACCTTTTGAGCTTGGCACTGCTAATGACTTTCCGAGAGATGGTGCGGATGGGCGATCGCTAACCGCAGCCATTGATAGGAAACTAGATTTAAAATCAGTCCAATGATCAATAAAATCGCCATGAGAGCGATTTGATACCAGGAGATCGGTCTGACCAGAAGATCGGCGATCAGATGGGCTAAATTCAAGACAGAATAGAGAATTGTCAACCAGAAATGGCCTTTTCTCAAGGAGCGACTTTCGCTAAAATTGACCCCGATAATCGCTAACATGGGCAGCAAAAAAAAGAGCAACATTCCCCAGAAAATCGGCTCAAGATTGCTGGTTTGATGACTCTCGACGAGCGATTGACCATGGAAAAGCGGCATTAACCCCAGTTGGGTGTGAAATAGGGTTCCCAAGAGGAATGTTGTCCAGAGAGCGGCAATTTTTTCGGGATATTTCGCTGTTTTCACGGTAATTATCCTCTTAATCGGTTAATATAAAAGGTCGGGCTAGGTAAGAAAGTATTCTTCAATTTTTCCTAGTCACTTATCTATACATTCTAAAAAAAGTTTCTGTATTTAAAATTACTTTTTACAAAAAAACACAAAATAGTTTTTACTGCTGATCAGCCGTGGAGAAAGGCCGCTGCTATAGTGGTAAATTTAGCTAATTCTCAATCTAAAAATGTTTATGACCACAACCACTTGCGAGAGTAACTCGATCTATCCCGTGCGTTGGCAAGATAACAAAGTTTGGCTGATCGATCAAACCCGTTTACCCATGGAGTATGGGGAAGTTGAGATCACCAGCAGTGAAGCCATGGCCCGGGCGATCGAAATGATGATTGTCCGCGGCGCCCCGGCCATCGGGGTGGCGGCTGCCTATGGTATGGTTTTAGGAGCGCAGGAAATTAAAACCGACCAGAAAGAGCAATTTCTGGCTGATTTAACTAGAATAGCCGATCGATTAGCTCAAACCCGGCCCACGGCGGTGAATTTATTCTGGGCGATCGAGCGAATGTTAAAAGTGGCCAGGGAAAGTGGCCCAGAAGTGGCAGTAATTACCAAAAATCTCCTGGAAACTGCCCACAATATCCAAAAAGAAGACGTGGAAACCTGTCGGGCGATCGGTCGCCATGGTTTATTGGCGCTGCCGGAGCAACCGGAAAAACTGACAATTTTAACCCACTGTAATACTGGTTCCCTGGCCACGGCCAGTTATGGTACTGCTTTAGGGGTAATTCGTTCCGCTTGGACAGCAGGAAGATTAATACAAGTGTATGCAGACGAAACCCGGCCACGGCTGCAAGGGGCAAAATTAACCGCCTGGGAATGTCTGCGGGAGGGAATCCCCGTCACCGTGATCACCGATAGCATGGCGGCCCACTGTATGCAGCAAAAACTGATCGATGCGGTGATTGTTGGGGCCGATCGCATTGCGGCCAATGGGGACACGGCTAACAAAATCGGCACCTATTCCCTGGCGGTGCTGGCAAAAGCTCATCATCTGCCTTTTTATGTGGCTGCCCCCCTATCGACGGTGGATTTTTCCCTTAAGGATGGTACGGGTATCCCGATCGAACAGCGCGATAGTGCCGAAATTTATCAGGTGGGAACCACTACCCTTTGCCCTAGAGATGTTAACTTTTATAACCCCGCTTTCGATGTTACTCCCGCCGCTTTAATTACCGCTATCATCACGGAAAAAGGAGCGGTAACACCGGCTGAATTAATTTTTTTACAGGATTCCTAGAGGGTAAGCTTTTTCGACAAGATACTCACTAAAATTAGAACGTAGGTTGGGTTGAAGCATGAAACCCAACGCCGGCATGGGTTACGCTACCGCTAACCCATCCTACAAATAATTTTGCCTCCTTGCTTAATAATCCTAATGAGTCTCCAAATGTATCCTTTTTTGAACGAAAATGCCTAAGTCCCAATGAGTCTCCAAATGTATCCTTTTTTGGACGAAAATGCCTAAGTCCCAATGAGTCTCCAAATGTATCCTTTTTTGAACGAAAATGCCTAAGTCCCAATAGGCTAAAAAATTAATTAAACCAGAGCTTGGTTCTATTCTAGGAAAATCCAAGCATCTCAAAGATAAGTAGGTGGGTGGAATTAAATATAAAATAAACGTAGGTTGGGTTGAAGCATGAAACCCAACGCCCGCATGGGTTATGCTACCGCTAACCCATCCTACAAATAATTGTGCCTACCTACTTATATTCTTCTTAAAATTATCTTGGCTCTTCTAGGTTCTGTGTGATATTTTTTGCCGATCAAATTCTGAAATGTTTACTGGGAAAGACTTTTAGGGCTATGCTGTGAATAAATAAACTATCAGTATAGGCCTCGTTTCCACACAGAAACCAGAAAAGCCAAATCCTTGCATAATCGAGATTTGAATGATATTATAAAGGAATAATTAAAGCAGAAAATTCTGGGTGATTTGGGTAGATTTGAGTATATTTTAGGGGAGGCTAAGTATATTTGCCATCTCTGCTTTTAGTAAGTATCAATAAAATCAACCGGAAAAAGGGGATTGCCGAATGAAGAATAAGAAAGCGGAATTCAGAGAAGGAAGAAGGGAGTGAAGTCAATGTTAAGGAGCGACTCTAATAATCGAACAGCCAAAATTATCCAATCATCACTTACTTCGGCGAAACTGGTCAAAAAATATGGATAAAGTGCGGGTTATCGTTGTAGAAGATCACGATTTAACCCGCATGGGCTTAGTGGTGGCTCTCCAGCATCGGGAAGGTATTCAAGTGGTAGGGGAAGCGATCAGTGGATTACAGGGACTGAAACTGCTAGAGGAGACTAAACCCGATGTGGCGATCATCGATATAGGTTTACCCATGATCGATGGGATCGAGTTAGTGCGACGCTTCAAACAAAATTGGGGCGAAGACCCCCTGGCCACGAAAATCCTTATGCTAACCATGCACAAAACCCCAGACCTGATTTTAGCGGCTTTTGGTGCTGGGGCTGATTCCTACTGTATGAAGGATATTAGCATCGATAAATTAGTCGAGGCGATTTATTCCACCCACGAGGGCAATCCTTGGATCGATCCTGCGATCGCAGATGTGGTTCTGCAACAAGTGCGCCCAAATTTTGCCGTCGGTGTGGCTACCGGGTCGAAAACAGTGGTAATTCACGGCCTTGACCCAGAATATCGTCAATTATTGGAAAATGCGCCCCTAACGGAACGAGAGCTAGAAATTCTCGATCTGATTGTCGCCGGTTGTAGTAATGCCGAGATTGCCGAGCGACTCTATATCACCATCGGCACGGTGAAAACCCATGTCCGCAATCTCTTAAATAAACTCTCTGTGGATGATCGGACTCAAGCGGCAGTGCTGGCCCTGCGATCGGGATTAGTAGATTAAAAAAAACGGCATCCTACCCGGGTAGGATGCCGGCTCGCTCAAAACCAAAAACTAGACTTGGGCCACCACTTTTGCTTCGGCTGCCATTAGTTTTTCGTAGGTTTCACGCATTTTGAGACCGACCAATACTTGGAATAAACCCGTACCATTGGTGGAACCGGGATAATCCTTGTGTTTGAGCAGTAATTCCGTCATTTCACCGTAGTATTTAGTGCCAGTTTTGCTCAAATGGCTTTCGATGTAGATCATTTCTTCTAGGTTATCGAATTGACCATCTAGTTCCAGAATCGACACTTCATTGCCCAAGAAGCCATCTGGACCATAGTAGAGTTTAATACCGGGATAAGTGCAGGTCAATTTACGACCACAGGGCCGCCAATCGATGGTGGAACCTTCATCAAACAGATAAGCGGGTTCAAAGTTTTCTACCCCTTCTTTCTGGATTAAACGGACTCGCAGTAATTTACTTTCGTGATCTTCAAGTAATTTGGTGGGCAGCACTTGAATCACCACGTCAGCGTACTGTCTTTGGGGATCGATATAGGCACTGAAATCGGGTTTTCTAGAATTAATGGCCGCCATCACATCATCATAGGTGTGACCGCGCTCGGCCATATCCCGTTGAATTTTCCAGTTAACTTTGACTTCATCGCTAATATCGAGATAAACGCTGAAATCTAATAGAGACCGGACTCGTTCATCATATAAGGGGTGTAGTCCCTCGATCACGATTACCTTATTCGGTTCGATGATTTCGGGGGGATCGATCATCCCCGTTTCATGATTATAAATAGGTTTATTAATGGCTTGACCTCCCTTGAGAGCTTTAATCTGCTCATACATTAGGTCAAAGTTATTCGCTTTCGGATTGAGTGCGGTGACACCCACCTCTTTTCTCTGTTTGCGATCGAGGCAATGGTAGTCATCTAAACAGATCACTGTCATAAACTCGGCCCCGAATAAATCGGTCAAACGACGTAAAAAAGTAGATTTCCCACAACCGGAGTCCCCAGCTACACCGATTAGAACCACGCGTTCCGGCTTATTGGCCATAGTTTCCCTCTAAATACACAACTAATTGTTAACCCTATAGTATTTGACATACCCCACGCCGTAAACGGACGTGGATTCTTCTCGCATCACTGCTGAGAATTTCTGGCTCAACGAGTCCACTTGAATTAGATTCCTGGCGAAATCCAACCCAGAGGTGGTTCTCTCCTCAGACTTTCGCGACCTTACAGAAGCCTGTTCTCGTATGCCCTACGATACAGTTCAAAACCTCTAAAATAATTGGTTTCTTTGGTACTTGACGCTGAGAGCTTTTCCCTATAGGAGCATTCCCCTATAGAACCCCATAACTCTAGTTTTCAAGGTGCGTTCATCGGTTGATGACTGGGTTTTTTAAGCGGTTGCTTACCCTGCCCGCTATTCTTGATATCATACATCATATCAAGTCCCCCTAAAAGGGCGGGGCTTTAAACCCAATTTTTCGGTAATTAAACCTGACTCTGGATCCAGCAGTACCCCGCCGCCAGAAATTTCTGCTGCTGACAGGTTTGGCAAGAGCCCCACGCTAGAATGAGTAGGTATTTAATACTAGATTCTCTGTTCAGATCATACCAGAATCAGTGACCAAAATCAGTTATCAGTTATCAGTTATCAGTAAACAGTGATCAGTGAAAGGACAGCACTGTTAAGTAGGGATTGCTGAATAAATCTAAAAACCTTGTTGGATAAGGCTTTTAGACTTTTTTTCCCTGAAAAAGTGCCGACCATTGGAGTGATTGGGGGGAAAATTCAGGTAATTTTTCCCTGAAAATTAGGTAATTGACCACCTGAAAATGGGTAAAACCCCACACCCCACACCCTGCCCCTAGGAAAAGCTTTTTGCCGCAAACCCTATTTACTCCTCCTTACTGAAAACCCATATCTGATAACTGCTAACTGATCACTGATCACTGATTACTGAGAGGGTGCGGTGGATGTGGAGAAATTTAGTCATTTCCTCCGCTGCTAGGGGACCACTGATGCGATTGCCTTGCATTCTCTCACAACCTAATTCTTGCAGGATTTCTAATTGTTGCTGGGTTTCTACTCCCTTGGCGATCGCTATTAAGTTAAAACCTTTCGCTATCGCCAACAATGACGCGATAAAACGGGTATCTTGGGGATTATTAGTCAGGTTTTTCGTTAAAGATTGCTCTATTTTCAGTTTTTTCACGGGAAATTGACCGAGATAGGCGATCGATGCGTAACCGCTGCCAAAATCATCGAGGGTGATACTAATACCCAATTTCTGCAAATCCCCAAGAATTCGACTGGTTTCGCGGCTATTTTCCAGTAAACTTGTCTCGGTTATTTCCATCTCCAGAAAGAAAGGCCCGATTTTGCTTTCAGTCAAGACTTCTTTGAGGATGGTGAGCAACTGGGGATCCCGCAATTGGTGTGGGGAGAGATTGATCGAGAGGGGAGTGTATAATAATCCCCGCTGCTGCCATATTTGTGCCTGTTGACAGGCATTTTTCAGTACCCAACGATTAAGCTCAAAGATTAACTCGCTTTCTTCGACTAAGGGTAAGAAACGATGGGGAGCGATTAATCCGAATTGAGGGTGTAACCAGCGCAATAATACCTCTAACCCTTCCACTTGTCCCTGAGTAATATTAACTTGCGGTTGATAGTAAAGAGCTAATTCATTATTTCTGATGGCCTGATAGAGAAAATATTCAACTTTAGAACTACGAGGGTTTTTAGGTTGAACATTAACTGACTCTATCCTGGAGTTATTATTGATATTATTCTTGACCGCTACTAAATTTTCCTCCAGTTTCTGTAAAATTACTTTTCTATCTGTGCCGACGGAGGGACAGATAACTGAACCTAAATTTAATCGCACGGCTAGGGAGTGATTTTCGATTTCGTAATTCTTTTCTAGGTTTTTAATAATTCTTTGACTAACTTTTTCCAGATCATTAGCATTATTAATTTGTGGCAGCAGTATAATAAATTCGTCCCCTCCCCAACGAGCGACGATATCCCCTGATCGCAAATTTTTTCTTAACCGTTCACTGACGATTTTTAAGAGCTTATCTCCCAGTCGATAACCTAGTCGATTGTTGACATTCCTTAGCCCCTCTACGTCCACTAATAACAGACCGAGCAGTTGATTAGTTTTCTGGGCATTATTAATAGCATTTGACAGATATTCATTAAAGAGAGAATGGTTAGGCAAATCCGTGAGATCATCGAGGAAAGATTCGTCTTGAGTCCTGTGATCAAAACTAATAGTCTGGGATGGGGAATGATGGAGAATTAAGGTACTTTTGGCGTGGAAGTTATTCTGGCTATAATTGGCTTCATTTTCCGTCAGATCAACTCTTAACTGTCCCAAACTTTTAACAGGTGCTTGCTCTATTCTTTCTTGATTAGCTATTAAATGAAAACTGGCATTTATCTCACAACCAAAGTTAATTAAATCCCCATCTTTTAATTCATGAACTAAGCATTTAGCACCATTAACATAAAGACCATTATGACTTTTATTTCCCTCTAAATCCCCATCCAGAATCCAATAGGAAAAATTTTGGCGATCAATACTCTTTTTAATTAAAGTCGCATGATAGCGAGACGCGTGTTTAGAGCGAAGAACAATTTGATTATCGGACTTACGGCCGAGAGAATATTTTACGTCTTCTAGGGTAATTGTTCTTCTCCCTTGCGGATCTTCCACAATGAGGAGATAACGGGAATTGGATGAACCATTAATCATTTTTTCGGTGCCTCGACAAAATATAAGTTAATATGCTCCCTCAAAAGTCATGGCTTATTCGTCTTTAACTTAATTTATTTTCTCAATAAAGTGTTAGGTGTGATTCGGAACAGCTACTTAACAGGAATTGCGTCACATCTTCTGGTTTTAAGGCTGAGTCAACCAAAATCCTTGTACTTCTTCCAATTCTGTTCTAGGCCGATTATAGTCGATAACATGGCTAAATGCTCGGTTTTTTACGGTAAAGATTAGATAAAGGTTCGATCGATCTTCAAACTGTCGAGGGGATATTTATCAATATAACTTAAGAAGGAATAGCCGGCATCAAAATTATCTAAAACTAACTGTACCCCCAATTCCTTCGCTTCAAGCTGACCCCGCTCCCAGGCAGTCTGAACGAGTAATTTAGCTAGTCAACAGCTGACCGACAATCGGCAATTATCGGTCATCCCCAAACCAGTACAAATGTATGAACAACCCCCGGCAGCATCCCACTTGCCCCTAGACCTCTTGCAAAAATCAAAAATCTGACCTTAGGTGAGGAGTCAGGAGCCAGTAGTCAGGAGTCAGCAGAATTAAGAATGAGCATTAATCAATTAAATGCTCTATTTAGAGATTTTATGCAATTTTATGTCTATTTTTCTCATTTTTGCACTCTCGAAAATTAATTATGCAAGAACTCTACTTGCCACTTCCCCACGGTGGGGGGTAGAATCCCCCAAGAGTCCAAGATTAAGTGATAAAATCAGAAATAACGCCCAATTTTAGCAGAGATTTTCCCTTTAAAAATTCTCACTTAGTCAGTTTCAAAAATGAGATGTACCCCCGAGGAGTTCTCCCTATGGATAGCAACCGATTAATCGAAGAATTAAAAAATCCCGACTTTTATCCTCATGCAGTAAAAATTCCCGTTGAAATTATTCAAACCCATGCTTCAATTATCTTCTTGACGGGAGATTATGCCTATAAAGTCAAGAAACCAGTTAATTATAATTTTTTGGATTTCTCCACTTTAGAAAAGAGAAAATATTATCTAGAACAGGAACTAGAGTTAAATAAAAAAATAGCCGCCAATATCTATCGGGAAGTTTTGTCAATTAATGAAGAACAGGGTAGCATAAGTTTAAATGGCAAAGGAAAGGTGATCGAATACATTTTAAAAATGAATCAGTTTCCCCAAGAATGTTTACTGAGTAAAATTTTTGAACGGGGAGAACTAACGGAAAAAGCGATCGAGTCTTTGGCTGAAAAGGTGGCACAATTTCATCGGCAAGCTCTGACTAATTCCTATATTACTCAGTTTGGCAATTTGGAAATTGTTAAACAAGCTTTTGATGAAAACTACCAACAAACCGAGAAATATATTAATTTTGTCCAAACCCAAAAACAATACGATGAAACAAAAGCTTATACAGATAAATTCTTCGCAAAACACCAAGATTGGTTAGAGGAAAGACAAATAAAAGGGATGATTCGTGAATGTCACGGCGACTTACATTTAAATAATATCTGTCAGTGGCAGGGAGAAATACAATTATTTGACCGCATAGAATTTAATGAATCTTTTCGCTTCGTTGATGTCATGTATGATCTTGCTTTTACAGCCATGGATTTAACCGCTAGGGGGAGAGAAGATTTCGCTAATTTATTTGTCAATACTTATTTAGAACAAACCGCCGACTGGGAGGGTTTAAAAGTCTTGCCTCTCTACCTGACTAGACAAGCTTATGTGAGGGCAAAAGTCAATAGTTTTCTGCTTGATGGTGAGACTTTTTCCGAGAAAATTAAAGCCAATGCACAGGATTATTATCAATTAGCTTGGCAGTACACCCAACCGCAGAAACCGAGATTAATTCTGATGTCGGGATTTTCTGCATCGGGTAAAAGTACCATAGGGAAAGTAATTGCTAAAAATCTTAATGCTATTCAGATTCGTTCCGATGCAGTTCGCAAACATTTGGCTGGAATTGACTTAAATCAAACAGGAAGTCTAGATATATATAGTCTCGAAATGAGTCAAAAAACCTTCGCTAGACTGGCGGAATTAGCCAGAATTTTAATAGCTTTAGGTTATCCAGTTATTCTCGATGCACGCTACGATAAATATGCTTGGCGAGAACCCTTATTAACCTATGCCCAAAATTTACAGATTCCTTTTCATATTGTCCATTGTCACGCACCTATAGAAGTTTTAAAACAACGGATTGCCGCTAGAAAAGGCGATATTTCTGATGCTACTATCGAGGTTTTAAATGCCCAAATTGAGCAAACAGAACCTTTTAATGAAAAAGAACAACCCTATCTAATTTCCCTAGACACTACTAACCCCAATTGGCCAGAATTTTTAGAGAGTCAATTAGCTAAATAGCTTGAGATGCACCCAATGATATAGCCATTCTTATAAAGTAGCAAGAAGGAGAAGCGATGGAAACTGTAGTGTTAAATCTAGAGACAGTTAATTTGACTGATGAACAATTTTATCATCTCTGTCAGGACAATCAAACATGGAATTTAGAACGTAATCAGAAAGGAGAATTATTAATTATGCCTCCCGTGGGTGGAAATACTGGTAAACAAGAAGCTAATTTGATTGTTAAAGTGGGGGTATGGAACGAGCAAACTCAACTTGGTGAGGTGTTTAGTTCTTCGACAATTTTTCGTTTACCAAAGGGAGGCTATCGTTCTCCTGATGTTGCTTGGATAAAACGGGAGAGATGGGAAGCTTTAAGCGCAGAAGAGCGAGAAAAGTTCCCCCCTTTATGTCCCGATTTTGTGATTGAATTACGTTCTCGTACTGATTCCTTAACCTCTTTACGCGAAAAGATGCGCGAATATTTAGCCAGTGGTTTACGTTTGGGTTGGTTGATTAATCCGCAACAGCAGCAGGTGGAAATCTACCGACTAAATGACGGTGTGGAAATTATTAATTTACCTGCTACTTTATCTGGGGAAGATGTCTTACCCGGATTTGTTTTGCATTTAACCTAAGAAGGATTGAGTACCCAGACAGAATTAATTACACATATTTTTCCCTGAACTGATAACTGATACAGCAGTTCTGGCGTTCCCTAAAACCAGAGACTTCCCACCTCACCATTAAGATAACTGCTATGAGTTATAGTGTATAAAGTAGCAAAAAGTAGAAGTGATTATGGAAACTGTAGTGTTAAATATCGAGACAGTTAATCTGACCGATGAACAATTTTATCATCTCTGTCAGGACAATCAAACATGGAATTTAGAACGTAATCAAAAAGGAGAATTATTAATTATGCCTCCCGTGGGTGGAAATAGTGGTAATCGAGAAGCTGATTTAATTGCTGATGTAACGATTTGGAATCGTCAAAGTAATTCTGGTAAAGTCTTTAGTTCTTCGACAATTTTTCGTTTACCAAAAGGAGGATATCGTTCTCCTGATGTTGCTTGGATAAAACGGGAGAGATGGGAAGCTTTAAGCGCAGAAGAGCGAGAAAAGTTCCCCCCTTTATGTCCCGATTTTGTGATTGAATTACGTTCTCGTAGCGATTCTTTAACTTCTTTACGGGACAAGATGCGCGAATATTTAGCCAGTGGTTTACGTTTGGGTTGGTTGATTAATCCTCAACAGCAGCAGGTGGAAATCTACCGACTAAATGACGGTGTGGAAATTATTAATTTACCTGCGATTTTATCCGGGGAAGATGTCTTACCCGGATTTGTTTTGCATTTAACCTAAGAAGGATGACAGGGAATAACAAAGGGAATGAGACACAATCAGGATATCTCTATTTTGTCAAGACATTTCCAGAAAAGCGATCGATTGTCAGATTGAAGGTGTATAATCTCTTAAAGGCCAGCATCAAGCTACAAAGTTCTCAATATATCCCAAAAAAAACAATTAGGATTTCAGGAACAGATGCTCTGGCTTCTTCTTCAAATAAAGAGGAAACTCTCAGCCACAACATTGATATTTGTCAATAATGTCCCCTAAAATTTTCAATCATCACTTTACTCCCCTCAAATCCCTCTCTCTGGGATTATTTCTTCTGCAAGCTTTCACTCCTCTTACCCTAGCGGCCCCCCCGCGAGAACCGGATCAAACCGTCGGCTGTGATATTCTGGTGGTGGGTGGTGGTTTAGCCGGTGCCGGTGCGGCCTACGAAGCCTTATTATTAGGAAAAACCGTCTGTTTAACCGAGATTACCGACTGGGTGGGGGGACAGATATCTTCTCAGGGAACCTCCGCATTAGATGAAAGACGCACACAAAGAGAAAAATTATTTTTCCCGAAAGGTTATCTAGAATTTAGGGAAAGAATTAGAAAGCATTACGGCAAACAAAACCCTGGAGAATGTTGGGTAAGTGGGTCTTGTTTTTTCCCTTTTGATGGACATAAATTATTATTTCAACAGTTAGAAGACGCTGCCAAAAAAGGCAAAGGAACCCTGAAATGGTTTCCCTCCACGGTAGTCAAAGAATTAAATATTGAAACTTTACCCAATCGCGGCACCGGTCAACAGATTACCAGTGTAATTGCCATTCAACATAGTCCCGCAAAAGGTACTCCTCCCCTAAATACCGAGTTTTTATCGCAAAAAATGGAGGATATCTATCGCTACGAAAATTCTCCCCGTTTTGATAAAAAAATCCTCCGTTTTGTCTCCAAATCCTCCCAACCGAATCAATTAGCAGATTGGTATGTGATTGAAGCGACCGAAACCGGAGAAATCATCGGATTATCAGATATTCCCTACCGTTTAGGGGTCGATAAGCGCAGTTATCTCGAACCTTCTTCCTCTAGTGTCACTGGCGACCCCTACTGTACCCAAGGCTTTACCTATACCTTCGCCATGGAGGAAACAGAAAAACCACAAACCCACGAGAAACCCGTTTATTACGAACGCTATGCCCCCTATTTTAGCTATGAATTGCCGCGATTAGCCGATTTTGACCTAGTTTTCACCTATCGTCGTATTTGGAGTCCGCAACTGGGTAAAGAGAAAACCTTTGGGGGAATTACTTTTACCGAACCCGTCCCGGGGGATATCTCCATGCAGAATTGGACTTGGGGAAATGATTATCGTCCGGGGACTGCAAAGGATAACTTTATCTACACCCGTGAACAGTTGCAAGAGTTAGGACAGTTATCTCCCGGGGGATGGATGGGAGGATTACGCACAGAAACCCTCGCAAGGGGCGAAGAACACGCCATTTCCTACTATTATTGGTTAGTAGAAGGGATCACCGATTCCCAGTTAGGGGACGGGGTAAAAGTTCCCCATTTGAATAACCGTTATCTGTCTGGTTTTGATTCTCCCATGGGAACTGCCCACGGTTTGTCAAAATATCCCTATATTCGGGAAGCAAGACGGATTATCGGTCGTCCTTCCCTGACTTTCCCCACTGGTTTTACCGTCACAGAAATCGATATTTCCCGACAAAATTTTCAAAGCGATTTCTATCGTCAAAATCTTTCCCCGGCAGAATATCGGCGCTTAATTGCCACCTTGGCAGGATTAGAGGGATTTTCCGTACTTGATGGCACATTATCCCCCGATCAGGCCGTTAAACGCAAGCGATCGACTATTTACCCCGATTCCGTCGGTATCGGCCACTATGCGATTGATTTTCATCCCTGCATGACGGAACATCCCCCCGAAAAACCGGGTAATACAGAAAAAGCAGGAGAAAGACAGGGACAGGGCCAAGCTTACCCCTTCGAGATCCCTTTAAGGGCTATAATTCCCCAAAAAATCGATAATTTACTGATAGCGGGTAAAAGTATCGCTCTCAGTCATATTGCCGCAGCCGCCTATCGTGTCCATTCCTTCGAGTGGTCTTCCGGGGTAGCTGCCGGCATCACGGCAGTGTATGCTTTAAATAATAATGTACTGCCCTATCAATTAGTAGAAAGTGATTTTCTCATCGGCAATCAACAACTGCGAGAATTACGGCAAAAAATCGACGCTAGTGGTAATCCCACTGTGTTCCCCGATGCCTCAATTTTCCGGTCAATGGATGATTGGTATTAATTAGGGTCTGCTGAAAAAGTTTGTTGGTGGGGTTAGGAGTCAGTAGCCGGTCGTCAGTAGCCGGTCGTCGGTCGTTTCAGGCTTTTTTGCCCTCTCTTTTTGTGCCAATTTTGTACTATAAGAAGGATAATGCAAGGTTTTTGATGGTCCCAATCCGATTTTCGCAGCATGAACATCGGATTTTAACAGGTCAAAAGCCTTATTTTAAAAGGGTTTTACCATTATTCAGCAAGCCCTAATTAACCAGAGTTCGGGATAAAATCGAGTGTTTTTGGAAAATTATCTAAAAATTTGACCAGTTATACCAGTATTTTTCTAATTCTGGGTAATGCTCGCCCACCAATTCGCCAGAGGATGTTCTCGCGGGGGTGAATATCGTCCTTTGACTCGAACCGATTTGAGAACGTTTTTCAAATCTTGATCGCTAATCTTATTTTTTTCCGCCCAATATTGCAGAATTTCCGGAGTCGAGAGGATTTCTAGGTTTGGTTTTTCCCGTCGAAATAAGTTCGTTGCCTGTTTGTCATCCGTCGCAATTGCCCAGCCTCTGGAAATAGCGATCGCTCCGCTTGCCGACTCTCCATCATCTTTTAAAATAGCGACATAATTGACAAAAAGATCAGTTTCTGATTCGGATTCAAAATCAACAATTTGGATGATTTTGTTTTTAACCGATTCATCTAGCTGGAGTCTGTCACTTTCTTCAAAGCGATCGAAGTTAATCAATTCCTCTTCCCAAACTGTTTGCGCTATTGTAATTTGAGTGGGAATAGCCGTAATGATTTCTAAAAAACAACCAGAAGCTATCAGATTAAAAACACAACAGGCATCGAAAACAATAGGGGAGGATCGCTTCAGCATAAGGTTAATAGCCTCTCCCCTACTTATTTGATTTTAGTTAAATCAATATCTCTGTAGTCTTCGGTTAATTCCTGTGATGGTTCACGCAATATCTCGGCGAGCCGACGAGCTTCTAGGCGATCAACACCTAAAAAATGAGCGAAAGCACCTTCAGTAATTAGTTCTCGATTGTAAGCCTCGATCGCTAAATGTTGATAATGAGTAGGAGTTAAATCGTAGGATCTATTAGGATTATTTTCTAAGCCTAGTTCCTGTTGCGCTTTTCGGATTTTAAATCCACTATCCTTTAATCTGTTATAAGTACCCGATGGCAGCAATTGCATTTCTTCCAATCGATAGCATAGTGCTTGTATCGAAACACCGTAGTAATGAGCTAAGGTAATTAAATGGGTAGGAGTAAATTTACCTTGTGATCGTTTAATGTCATTATAACGTTTCAGTAAGCTACTGGTGGGCATGAGAAAATATTTCGGAAAAGCTTCCGCCAATTGTTCACTTTTAGGCATTCTTTGATATTCATCGAGATAATCAATCACGGGTTGATAACGATGGGCTAAAAAATGTAGATAACCGTGGGCTAATGACCACAGTTGACGTTCTCGCGGGTGATTAGCGTTAATTGCGATACAAGCTCCTATGGTTTCATTGTAACTGTACATTTCTGAGCATTTCGATTGGGAAGGCATGGGCAGATAAAAAATTCTGATTCCCACTTCTTGCTCTAAAATATCTCGTAATAGCGAAATCGGTTTATCTCCTAAACCTAATCGTTGTCTTTCGGCATTGGCGATACTTTCGGCGATAATATTAATGGGAAAAGTATCATCTAGATGATATTCGGGGGGATAGTTACGGGGTAAAGGCGACTTCATTAGTTCTTCTAATTCAAGGTAATTTTGACAGAATTCTTGGAAGCGCAAGATCACAGACTGTATTTCCGTTTTTTCCGCTTCACCACGACGAGAAGCGGAACGAAATTGTACCTCGAAAGATTCAATCGGAGGGGTTAAGACAAGAAAATCACTAACATTTTTACCGTAAGTGCGAGCGAGTTTTACTAATTCTGAGGATTTGAGACGGCGCTCCCCTTTTTCAATCGCGACTAGGGTTGTCCGCGCCACCTCGATAATTTTTGCCGCCGCTTCTTGCGTCATGCCGCGCTGTTCTCTCGCTTGTTTGAGTCGTTTTCCTAAGTCGTTGAGATTAATGCGATCGAGGATATTATTCGTCATGATTGTAATTCTCGATTTTCGTTAAATAAAGTTAGTTTTTATAGCCTGTATTACAATAAGGATGGGTAACTTGTCCATTATCTACATTTGCCGAACCTCCATCTCGTTTGCGTTTTTTATGATCGATGGAAATAGAGTTACAGTGAATCAGTCCGTTGCAAATTTGACAACGCGGAGCTTGTGAAAATGTTTCCAAGATAAAAATTTCACTCTTTTGGTCTTGACTAAAATTTTGTGATACTGCTGATGTTGAAGTTGGCAAATCATGGCTATATCCGATTTTTAAGTAATTAAAATTATTATTTACAATATCTTCTAGAATAAAATCTATTTTTTTATTACTCTTTAAACCTTCAACAATTTTCAACCAAAACTCAGCAATAGGTCTATAGCTTTTTTGAACAGAGCGATATTTGCTCATGATTTGGGAAACTAAGTAATTATAGTCAAATAAAAATTGCTCAAATTCTGCTCGGATATTTATGAAGCCATTTAAATGCTTTGTTTCTACTAGCTTGATAACAAAATAAACAGTTGCGAGAAAAGAAACCGTACGGTATCTTCCGGATCGAGAATAACAATACAGTAACGGATGTAAGCCAAGAGACGAAGGATGATTACTATTAAACCGTTGAGCAACTTTTTTAGCTTGTTTCAAAAAATTTATCGTTGTTTCTCCTGTTTCATCATTCTCAATATTTGGATTTTCATCTTCAACATGATTGGCAATATTAACAAAAGTGAGAATCATGGATAAGGTTTCATTAGAGTATAGCTTTCCGCACACTGGCAAATCTAAAGTTTTAATAGGAGTTTGTAGAGGTGGTTTAAATAGTATATTGTTAATCTCTTTAGCCAGTTCTTGTACTTGACACTGCTTTTCCTTAGAAAAGCTTGACCAATATTTATGCCCCGTTCCACTATTTATAATTGCTCGTGTTGCAATACTGTTTGGCTTTCTTCTAGATCTCAACAGCTTAATTTCAGTTGTATCAAGCGGAGTAGATTGTTGATTTATTTTAAAAAAAGAATCTTCAGCTTTTTCTGAATTTCCTTCAACCCATTGAAGCTGAATGGCTAATACTCCTAGCTCTCTAGCATTATTGACAATATCATCCCTAACTTTATCTGGGTTTTCTAAAGCTAGTTTGAAGTTCTGATACGATCCAACTTTTTTATCGATCATTTTTCTGGTTCTATCGGCTATATTTAATTGTTCATCAGGAACAATACCATTATAAAAAGGCTTTGATATTAAACCATCTCCGTAGTCATCATTTACCCACGCTATCAATGAACTTAATCGATGACTGCCATCTATAACAAAAATTAATCCACTTTCACTACGCCATAAAATAATAGCTGGGATCAAATCACCTTCTACGAAACTTTTAATAAACTGACATACTCGTTCTTCATCCCATTCATTCGTCTCTCTTTGAAAGTCGGGCTTACGAACAGCGGGAAAAAAAAATGAATCAGGTGTAATATCCCTAATAGCAATAGACTCTATTTTCTTAATTGCTTTAGTGCTGGCTTTGATTTCAAAGTCTTCTCGCGGAATTAAAGCATCCAGATTAACTTTAACCATAAGTCTGTCGTGCGGGTAGAGAAAGGTAATAATGTCGTACAGGCGATCTCTTAATATATTAACTCTTTTATGCTGACATTGTTAGAAATTTATGGGTTTTTTGCAGGGTGAGAGCATCTCAAAAGCTATTGACAATTGGCCAATTTTGTGGTCCGCGTGGGTATTTCAGGTGATACCAGTCAATCAGAATAGTCACGAAATCTTAACATTTGGTCGATTTTTGCTTAACAATTGAGATGGCAAATTCTCCTCAAATATTCCTGAATCGTCCTCTGGGTAAGCAACTCACACAAAGTTCATTTTGTCAAGGATTGTTAAGATGCGCTTGCCCTGGGGTTTTTGGGGTTAAATGTCAGTTCTGGGTACTAACCAATCGAAAAAACAGTTTTTTAAAATCGATTTTGTCAACTTTTCCTTTTTTAGGGATAAATTTCAGACAATACCTGCAAAAAAAAAAACATAATTCATAAGACTTGCATGAGTAGAAAACGGGTTTCTCCGAGAAACCCGTTTTCTGTGCGTTACTCAACGGATTTAGTATAACTTGTGATCACTCTCGAAAGCAAAATCGGATTATCGCTATAATCCGAAGGATAAAGTTATCGCACTCGTTTTCCTTTTCCAGATTCTCGCGATACCTTTTAATTAGCATTTTTAGGGGTTGGGACTAACAACCCCTAATTGTTAGACAAGCTATTGATAATCGCTTCTAGAGAAAAATTACTGACGAATTTGTACCGGCATCACCAAATAGGTCATCTTTAAACCTCCCAAGGGGGTAAAAATAACCGGTTGGGTACTAGCATTTAACTGCATTTGGATATCATTATTGGGTAAAGCCTTCAAACCGTCCATCAAATATTTAACATTAAAGGCAATATCGCCACTTTCTCCCTGAATTTCCGCCGCCATGGACTCTTTGGCGCTACCTAAATCAGGAGATTCCACCGCTAGGGATAAACGGTCATTTTCGCTATCGAGACTAAACTTGACTAAATTATTCTTTTGGTCCGATAAAACCGCCACTAATTCCAAACAACGGATTAACTGTTTGCGGTCTAAAACCAAAGAACGCTCGAAGGATTTAGGAATTAACTGATTATAAGTGGGATAGGCCCCTTCTAACTTACGACTGGTTAACCTCTGTTCCCCCATTTCAAAGATGACTTGAGAATCATCCACGTGCAGAGTAATAGTCTCGATATTTTGTTTTGTTGACATCATTCTTTCCAATTCTCGCAGGGCCCGGGCCGGAATGGTGACATTAAAGCCACCAGAGGCACTTTCCACCTCCTCTAGGGGAGTTTGTACCACCGCTAAACGATGACCGTCCGTAGCGGCAAATTCTAGACAATCGACGGTTTTAGTTAAATGCACCCCCGTCAACACCTGTTTAGTTTCATCGCCACTAGCGGCAAACAATGCACCTTTTAGTCCCTCTGTCAAGGCAACTATAGGTAAATTAACAATTTCCCCATCGGCCACCGTGGGCAATTCTGGGAACTCATCGGCTTTCATGCCGCGAATTTGGAACTGTGCCGAGGCAGTTTTCAGGAAAGCGAGACTATGCTCTTCATCATTCTCGTTTTCTTCCACAGAGATGGTGATTTCCCCCTCTCCCAAACGAGAGACAATATCGTTAAGCAATTTTGCCGGCAGGGTAATTTTGCCCCCTTCCACCACTTCGGCCCGAAAACTGGTGCGAATCCCTAAACTCAAATCAAAAGCAGTCAGGCTAATTTCGCCCTTTTCCTCATCGGCACAAAAGAGAACATTTCCCAACACCGGATGGGTAGGACGACTGGCAACGGCCCGACTAACTAGGGATAAATTGCTGTTGAGTTCGCTTTGACTACTGGTAAATTTCATAGCAGGAATAGTTTTTTTGTACGCTAAAAAATAATAGCAAGAATTCCCCTGTGGAAAATCTGTGGAAAACCTGAGCTTTTTTTGATCGCTCTTTCCGGGCTAAAATCTATCAATAGCAATAACTTCGCCCATTGCTAGGTTTTTCTGGCCATTCTGAAAAGATTGTGGAAAAATTGTCAAAAGTGAAATTTTCGCCCCTTCTCAGCCAATTACATCAACTGTTAACCATCAAGCTACAAGTTAAGAATAGCGAGACTTGAGCCGACCAGCATCTTTCTTTGGGAAAAAATTGCGTAAAATGTAGGCTGGTGATCTTTAAAATGGAACAAGCAGCAGGAAGTTAACAAAACAAAACTCCGGGCATTCCCCGGAATCGATAGACTCAAATAGACAAGGAGACAGGATTGGTTAGCACATCTTCGTATCAAACAACAAAATCGAAAGAAATCTTTACAGCCGCTCAAAAATTAATGCCGGGGGGTGTAAGTTCCCCCGTGCGGGCCTTTAAATCCGTCGGTGGGCAACCCATCGTTTTTGAAAGCGTCAAAGGGGCCTATATTCGCGACGTGGACGGTAACGAATACATCGACTATGTGGGAACTTGGGGGCCGGCTATCTGTGGTCATGCCCATCCCGAAGTGATTGCCGCCCTACACGAGTCCCTAGATAAAGGGACCAGTTTCGGCGCTCCCTGTGTCCAAGAAAATATTCTCGCTGAAATGGTGATTGATGCTGTTCCCAGCATTGAAATGGTGCGTTTTGTCAATTCTGGCACCGAAGCCTGTATGTCCGTCCTGCGCTTAATGCGGGCTTTTACCGGCCGGGATAAAATCATCAAATTCGAGGGCTGTTACCACGGTCACGCCGATATGTTCCTGGTTAAAGCCGGCTCTGGTGTAGCCACCCTGGGCCTACCCGACTCGCCGGGGGTTCCCAAAACCACCACTAACAACACTTTAACCGCCCCCTACAATGACCTGGAAGCGGTAAAAGCCCTCTTTGTCGAAAATCCCGACTCTATCGCTGGGGTGATTTTAGAGCCAGTGGTGGGTAATGCCGGCTTTATCGTGCCGGATGCCGGCTTTTTAGAGGGATTGCGGGAATTAACCAAAGAATACGGGGCTCTATTAATGTTTGATGAGGTAATGACCGGATTCCGCATCGCCTACGGTGGCGCTCAGGAAAAATTCGGCATCACCCCCGATTTAACCACCCTGGGCAAAGTTATCGGCGGTGGGCTGCCGGTGGGGGCCTACGGCGGTCGGGCCGATATTATGGCGATGGTGGCTCCGGCCGGTCCAATGTACCAAGCGGGAACCTTATCCGGCAACCCTTTGGCCATGACGGCGGGAATTAAAACCCTCGAGTTACTCCAGCGCCCCGGCACCTACGAATATCTCGATAAAGTGACTAAATCCTTAACTGAAGGGCTGCTGAAAGTGGCTAGAGATGCTGGTCATAGCGTTTCTGGGGGTCATATCAGTGCCATGTTCGGGATGTTTTTTACTGGCACCCCTGTGCATAATTATGAAGATGCCAAAAAGGCCGATGTGGCTAAATTTGGTCGTTTTCACCGGGGAATGTTGGAAAGAGGCGTTTATCTAGCTCCTTCCCAGTTTGAAGCTGGTTTTACTTCCTTAGCTCACACAGAGGCCGATATCGAACGGACTTTGGCCGCCGCTAAAGAGGTTTTAGCAGGTTTATAGTTAATACTGCTTCGGCCGGGAAAATCGATTGATAGAGTCCCAAGTATGGATGAGTTGACATCTCCCCGCTTGCAAAAGACGGGGATTCTCCGGGGAAATTTGCCGAGAAACCCCGAACAATCGAGGGATTATTATCCCCAGCACTGTAAAACTTATCAGTCTAACCACAGGCCGACCCTTTTTAGTCAACCAGATGGAGGAGACCATGAGCAAGCGGTATCTAACTTGACAAAAATTACCTCGGTTTTTATAATCCTGAAACCGTTAACAAAATTGAGCGATAAATAGCCCCGCAAAAAATCAAGAAAAACAGCAAAAAACCCCAGTTCCCCCCTTGACAAATAGCCAAAACTAGGCATTAGTTAAATTTAATGATTTTTTAATAAAAACCGCTTTCTATCACCAGAAAAAGCTATCGGTAGATTTTTATCAGAGTAATGTAATCATCTTTACAACTATCGGGGATCAAAGGATGTTACGGTGAAGGAGCGATGACAAACCCACTTTAAGATCACCCCGATTGCTATGGCACAAATTCTCGATCCCCTCCCCAACGGCAAGAAAAATAGTATTCTTTGTTGTTATGTCAATGCGACCAGTCATATTCAAATTGTTCGCATCACCAATATTGCTAACTGGTATTTTGAAAGGGTGGTTTTCCCCGGACAGCGTTTAGTATTTGAGACCCTAGCGGATGCTTTCTTAGAGATTCACACGGGGATGATAGCCAGTGCTATCCTTTCCGATAACATCCCCTGTGAGCGCCTTTATATCAGCGATGGGGATGACGATGACTCCGAGGGTCAACTAGAGGGGGAAATATTCTACCCCCATTCCCTAGAGGAAAGTCAAGGGGCGAAAATTGACAACACCGTACCCTTCAGTTTAACTTTAGCTTCCGCCTAGCTAATAAACTAATCTGATAATTCCCCTCGCACGAGAATCACAGTGCAATTAACCGCACGGGCAATCGTCGAGGGGATATTGCCATTTAATAACTGATTGAGCAAACTTTCCCTCGATGCACCCAAAAGCACCAAAGAACAATCCTCCGATTCTACCAGATCAATGACTGCCTCGGCCGGAGAGGCCGAACGAATCGGTAAAGGTACAATCGGCTCTGCGATCGCTTTCTGTAAAGATGCTTGTAAAACTTCCAAAATAGACAGATCTGGCAGTAAATCCGTCGGAGAATAGATTTTACATAACCAAAGTTTGGGATAATCCGAAGACTCGGACAAAGACAACAAACTAGGCAATAATGCTAAAGCGCGTTGGGCATTAGGACCGCCGGCGGTGGGAATCAGCCAAATCCTTTCCCGATTAGGATCATTGGGAAAACAATCCTTTGTTCCTAATTTTACCAAGATGGTTTCACAGGGAGCTTGGGCGATCAAAGTATCGACTGAAAACCCAAAAATCGCCCCAGTAGTCGATTTTTCCCCCGTCCAACCCATAATTAATAAATTGCTGTGTCGTTCGCGAATCGTGGCCAAAATCCCGTCGGCGATGTCCTGAGCCACGGAAATTTGCGTATGAACAGAGATATGCTGCTGACGGGCTAATCTTTCCAGACGATGAAGTAATTTGCGTCCTTCGCGTGTATCTACCCGGACTTCCGCCGGAGAACTAAGACGAGGCACAGTAATCACATAGAGACAATCTATCTCATAATTGCGTTCACGGGCGATGGCAGCGGCAATTTTAAACAAAGCGGTAGCGGTGTCGGGATTGGCAATGGGTAACAAAATCCGGCCTATTCCCACAGCCGGAGAACGAGTTTGATAAACCACATAGGAAGGAGTACTGGGTTGGGGCAGTTGACAAACCCCCCCTAATTGATCAGCTTCCACCCGGATAATATCAGTGCGGGTGATGATCCCCACCAGTTTTTGACCGTCGGTGACGGGTAAACGGGAAAGCTGATAGCGATTTAACAGAAATAAAACATCGGTTAAAGCTGCCTGGGGGGCCACCGTAATCGGATTGGGAGTCATCATCTCCCGCAGGACGGTTTGACTGTTTTTTGATCGCCATTTATCCAGATCACTTTGGGTAAAAATCCCCAATAGTCGCCCCTGTTCCACCACGGGAAAACCGCGATGATGGGAACGGGACATAATTTTCACCACTTCCCCCAGGGGTAAATCCGCCGCCAGAATTTCCACCTGCGATTGCATCACATCTATAGCCGACAGATGGGCCAGCACATCGTTAGCCGGGGTTTCCTCGTTGAGAATAATACCACTAGCGGAAAGTAAATGCTGATAGAGGGAACCGGGGCGAATGCTTTCGGCAGTGATATAAGAAACGGCACAGGTCAACATCAGGGGCAGCACAATATTAAAATTGCGATGCAGTTCAAAGACAATCACGATCGCCGTTACCGGAACCCTGACTACTCCCGTAAAAAAGGCCCCCATACCCGCTAAAGCATAACTAGGTTCGCTGCCGAAACCCATAATTTTCGTCTCGATTCCCCCCACCAGAAACCCCAAACAGGATCCCAACACCAAAGCGGGGGCGAGCAGTCCTCCAGGGGCGCCGGAACTGTAGGAGATCATCGTCAGGAAAAAATAGACCACAAAAGCGAGGGCGGTATTCTGCCAGCTTAATTCCCCTGCCAGCAAAAACTCGCGTAAACCCGTATTATCTCGAAAAAAGTCGGGTAAAAAAGCCACTACCGTTCCCGATAACCAGCTGACCAGACCGATGCGCCAAGCCAGAGATAACCGCCAACGCCGCTGCAGCTGGCTACAAAAAAGGATGCCTTGATTGAATAAAGCCCCCAATAAGCCCGCTAAAGCCCCTAAAAGGCAATAAATGGGTATTTCTTGGGCAGAGAAGCTAATATTGGCATATTCAGTGATGATCGAGGGGGTATTCTGCAGCATCATCGAAACCACGGCCCCGGTAAAGGAAGCCACAATCGCCGTTTCTAGGGTCATACTGGAAACATCGCGCATTAATTCCTCGATCACAAAGAGGACCCCGGCGATGGGAGTAGTAAAACCGGCCGCTAACCCCGCGGCTGCCCCGGCTGCGATCATCTGACGACGGTGATCGGGACTGGTGGGCAGCCATATGCTTAATTGGGCCGCTAGGGCTGCCCCGATGTGTACCGTCGGGGCCCGACGACCAAGGGTTAAACCACCGCCAAGGATCAGGATCGCCCCGATCATTTTTACGACGGCAACGCGCCAAGACAGGGGCAAAGGATATTTAGCTAGGGCCGCTTTTACTTGGGGAATACCCCCCCCAGCGGCCGCGGGGGAGAAGTGTTCGACAATCCAACCAGCGCTATAACCAAGCAGAAAACCGCCGAGGGGCAAAACTAGGAAAGGAGAGGAATTGGCTACTAGATGCACCCGCCAACCACCTAACCAACCGATGCCCAATTTCAGGATAATAGCGGCAAGGGCGGAGAGAATTCCGATGAAACAGGCTACCAGTAAAGCATAACGACTATCGGTCGCGCTACGTCCGAAGTGTTGGGATTTAAACCACTGACGGAGGTTTTGGTGACGGGCAAAAAGTCCCATAATTATCAGGGAGAATCAAGGCAATGGCAGGGCGAGGATTTAT
This sequence comes from Microcystis sp. BLCC-F209, assembly GCF_041928595.1. Classification (NCBI taxonomy): domain Bacteria; kingdom Bacillati; phylum Cyanobacteriota; class Cyanophyceae; order Chroococcales; family Microcystaceae; genus Microcystis; species Microcystis sp. BLCC-F209. The sequence continues at coordinate 27,769 of NZ_JBHFLL010000177.1, read as the reverse complement.
TTTGGGTTCTGATTCCTCGTCTCTTTAATCATAGGCCGTTAAGTTCTGTGACTGTTCACCTTGTTGCTACCAGTGGACCCAATAGTAGTTTTTCGATCGATGGGCTAGGATCGAAGGTTGTCCCTATCTTTGAGCGGAGGATATAAAGCTTGTCATTGATTGACCATATCTCTACAGTGGATCTATTTTGTGGGGCTGGGGGGCTAACCCATGGTTTTGAGAAAGCTGGACTAATCGTTAAAGCGGGTTATGATATCGACCCAGCTTGTCAATTTCCCTACGAACATAATAATAAAGCCCAGTTTATTTTAAAAAATAATGAACTTCGACTGGTGAGCTTCTGGCCAGATCATCTCTCTTTGGTAATCTGGTATATAAAGTTCATTGATGTCGTCCTCTAAACCATCTTTATATTTTTGAACTAAAACTTCCACAGGATATTCCTTTGTGTCGTAATCAACTATTTTCTGTTTTTCGCGGATTTCTTGCTCTGCTTCCTCTTTCAGACTATCGCTGATTTCTGTTCTGGCAAATTCATCGGGTTTGTTAGCCATCTCGAAGTTACTTGCAACCATCAATTTATCTAATCAATCATACAATGTCTTTGCGGACAAAAGCCGCTCCACTTCCCTTGACAGCATCTTTTTTTGAATAATTAACTATATAGTGATATAATTATATTAATTTGGCTCAAGTGCCGAAGCTCATACCATATTTTTTAGCTAATGTCAATAAAGTTATGAAACGATTTCTATTATTATTTTGTGTTATCGTCAGTTTTTTGGTATTTATCAGCCTTCAAATCGATTTTTCCTTGTCCGCACTAGCTCTAACCAGACAACAGCCAGAAGGACCGGGGCAGCTGTTGTATCAATCCCGTCATAGTTTGCGCGATGATACCGGTAGTCCTTGGCAGGTGGTGTTATTTAAACGAGTTAAAGATGGGGAAACGGTAGAAATTAGTTTGCGCTTGGTGGGATTTCCAGAGGGGATTGAGTTTCTTCACCCGGAAAGATTAACGATAACCACTGCTAAAGGCCAAATTTTAGCGGCTGAGGATGCTTTTGCCCAAGAATCACCCGCAGCTAACGTTGGTCAATACAAGATGCAGGATATCTTAGCACAGCTACCCGTTACCGAAGCGATCGAGCTTTCCCTACCCCTAGACAATCCCCGCTCTCTCAGTATCCCGACTCCTGTACTTTTGGAATGGCAAAGTCTGCTTTTTTCCGTAAATGGAGGAAATCCCCATCACTGACAATAAAAAAAAATGCCCAATTAGGCAAAGTTTCAGCTATCACCACTACAATAAAATCACTATCAAAATTTCAATTGTCTGACTATAGTTCTAAAGCTTCGTAGATGTATAATTTATTCAAAAAACCGACGGTGCTGAAGTGATAACTAGGTAAAGGCGGAGGGAACCATAATTCCGTTTGATAAACGCTGAAAATGACAAAATTCTTTCTAGTGGTGTTAGTGGCGATCGCTTCTTGTAAAAAAGGATGACCCGTATCCACCAACATTTTACAGTAACCCCGCAAGAGAGCCTGCACTTCGAGGGAAGCTTGCGCCCGAGCGCAGACATTATCCTTGAGATAGCTAGTTAACCTCTGGGAAGCGTATTGTTCGTAATCTTGACGATTGGGGTTAGTTGTCAGCAATATTCCCGCAATTCCCCCTAAAACCACTCCTACCACCATTCCCCCTAACCTTGCCAATTTCATAAGCTCTCAAATCATCACTCACTTACCCTAACCATAGCCCGAATTAGGATAAAAAACCTGTTGTCAATGATTCCTTTTCTGGTATAGTAGATATGTGTACGGCGAGCGTAGCCAAGTGGTTAAGGCAGTGGATTGTGGTTCCACCACTCGGGGGTTCGAGTCCCCTCGTTCGCCCTCTTTTTAAGGATCGCTGATGATTAGGCTTTAAGGGAGTCAATTGGCACTTACCCGCTCAAATCCCCAATCAATTCGTTATCGGTAAAACCCTACACCCCACACCTCACACCCTGTCCCCACAAAAAACTTTTTGCCGCAAACCCTACTTACCAGTTAAGACGGCACTAGAGAAGCGGAGTAGCGATAACGTGATAGTTTAGATCCGATCGGTAATGTGAAGTTAGAACAATAATGACCAGAGTAAACCCGAAGTTAATTATTCATGGGGGAGCGAGTTCCCTAGAGGACAAAGGTGGTTTAGAATCGGTGCGCGATTCTCTCCGGGGGATTGTTAAGAATATTTACAACCTCCTTGACAATGGTGCAAGTGCTGTGGAGGCGGTGACAAAAGGATGTATGTTACTGGAGGATGAACCGCGATTTAATGCTGGGACTGGTTCGGTGGTGCAATCGGACGGTCAGGTGCGAATGAGTGCAGCCTTGATGGATGGTCGTCATCAGCGTTTAAGCGGTGTCATTAACGTCTCGCGGGTACAGAATCCCATTAGCCTAGCCCACTTTCTCCAAAGTCAAGAGGATCGCATTCTCTCGGAAATTGGAGCTGCCGATCTGGCCCGAGAATTACAAATTCCCCTCTATGATCCCCTAACCGATTATCGGATTCAAGAATGGATGGAGGAAAGAAAGACGAATTTTAATCGCAAAATGGCCCGTTTATTCGCCGACTCGTCAGCGCAACGGGGAACCATCGGGGTGGTGGCCCTTGATCAACAAGGAGACATCGCCGCCGGAACTTCTACCGGAGGCAAGGGACTAGAAAGAATCGGTCGCGTTAGTGACAGTGCCATGCCAGCGGGCAATTATGCGAATCCATGGGCAGGAGTAAGTTGTACGGGAGTCGGGGAAGATATTATCGATGAGTGTTTAGCTGCTAAGGTGGTTATTCGCGTCACCGATGGTTTTTCCCTCGCCGCTGCCGTGGAGAAATCCATGCACGAATCCCAAACTAATGGTCGGGATCTGGGCATGATTTCCCTTGATCGTCAGGGGAATATTGTTTGGGGAAAAACGGCGGAAATTCTCTTGGCTGCCTATCACGACGGTCAGGCGATCGGTGATACCCTAGAATGGCACGGTGAAAATGTCGGTTTAATCGGCCATGTCGCCGTCGGATAGTGGAACAAACTGCGATCGAACTTAGTCTTCTCGGTTAATCTCTGCAAGATACTTCTTCTCGAAAATCTCCGTGTGGCAATATATTATTCCTATTTTTGACCCCGATGTGAAAAACTGGTCAGCCGAAGCGCGGTTATTGCGCTGGATGACTTTTTTGTGGCTGTCAGTCGGGTTAGTCGTGCTTTTTTCCGCCTCCTACGCTCTGGCTGACAGTCGCTTTGATAACGGACTATACTATTTTATCCGCCAATTAATCTGGCTTTGGATTGGCTTAATTGGCTTTAATTTCCTGGTGCGATTGCCGATCGAGAAACTCCTCAAAATCGCCCCCTGGATGATTTTATTAGTTTTAGGATTAATTTTGATCACTCTTATCCCCGGTTTAGGAGCTAATATCAATGGTGCCACCCGTTGGATTAAAATCGGGCCGATTCTCTTGCAACCGTCAGAATTTATGAAACCGTTTCTCGTCCTGCAAGGGGCGGCGGTTTTCGGTGGTTGGCCGCGTTTAAATGTCAATCAACGGTTAACTTGGATCGCTATTTTTGGGCTAATTCTAGCCGGCATTCTCTTACAACCTAACTTGAGTACCACTGCTCTGTGTGGTATAACTCTCTGGCTGATCGCTCTTGCCTCTGGTCTGCCTTTATCCTACATGACCAGCACCGCTTTACTGGGTGTAACTATGGCTGTGGTTAGTGTTACTTTCCGCGAATACCAGAGAAAACGGATTTTATCTTTCCTAGACCCCTGGCAGGATCCCCGGGGTGATGGTTATCAATTAGTGCAGAGTTTACTGGCGATCGGTTCTGGCGGAACTACCGGCAGCGGTTACGGTTTATCCCAACAAAAATTATTTTATCTACCCTTCCCGGATACGGATTTTATTTTCGCTGTCTTTGGCGAGGAATTTGGTTTTGTTGGCGGTATTTTACTGTTAATCATGCTATTTCTCTACGCTACTCTCGCCCTGATCGTGGCGGTTAAATGTCGTCATCGCATCAAAAAATTAGTGGCGATCGGGGCGATGGTAATTTTAATCGGTCAATCCCTGTTAAATATCGGTGTGGCCACTGGTTCTTTACCCACTACCGGCTTACCTTTCCCCCTCTTTAGTTATGGCGGCAGTTCCAGTTTAGCTAGTCTCTTTTTAGCGGCCCTCTTAATCCGGGTGGCTAGGGAAGAAAATGAGACCGGGGAGCGCCAGACTTGGCAGAAGGGTGCGGGGAGCAGGGAGAAAAAGCTGATGGCTGACGGCTAAAAAGCTAAATACTGTCTCGGAGTCTCCTCAATACTGACTTCTAACCCAATTCCCCGGCCAAACCCTAGAAATCCTCGGGAATAATCCATTGGGTCGGTTGCGTCAGTTTTTTCAGTCTAGCGGCTTCTGCCATTTCTAACATCTTTTCCAAAGAAGTTGCGGCAATAAATTTGGCTGCTTCGGCGGCATGGGCTTGATTGGGGCATCGATCGCCTAAAATACAACCATTTAGGCAATCTACAGCACAATTTACCTGTTTTTCCATAAAAACTCTCTTTTTCTAACTAGATTTGGCCTTTATATTTTAACCCAACTTTTTTTCAGCCAACCCTAGGTAAGTAATTATGCCAGTTAAGAAAGCGGCACGCTTAACCTTTCCCTAACCAATAAATTACTATATATTTTAATTGTGTGAGGAGTGAGAAGAAAGCAAAGTCCTTGGGGTCGAAACACGGCAAGACTCCCAAGGGCTTTTCCATGTCTAGGGAACAGTTGTCAGTCATGAACCAGCCTCAAGAGCGAGAACCTTTTGCCAGTTTAGTTTTATATCATCTCTTTAAATGGTCGATCGTTAGCCCCACCCTACACGGCTATTTTCGTGGTCGCGTTTACGGAGTGGAAAATGTCCCCCGGCGTCATCCTCTGATTATCGTCTGCAATCACGCCAGTTACTTCGATCCACCCCTATTATCCTGTGCCGTAGGTCGTCCTGTAGCTTATATGGCTAAAGAGGAATTATTTACCATCCCGATTTTAAAACAGGCGATCGCTCTTTATGGGGCCTATCCCGTCAAACGCGGCAGTGGTGATCGCGGGGCAATTCGGGCGGCGATGGGAGCATTAGCGGCGGGCTGGGCAGTGGGAGTGTTTCTGGAGGGAACGCGCACCGAGGACGGATTGATCCATCAACCAAAACTAGGTGCGGCGATGATTGCCGCTAAAGCGGGAGTTCCCCTATTACCCGTCAGTTTGTGGGGGACAGAAAAGATTTTTCAAAAAGGTTCTTCTTTTCCCCATAGTATCCCCTTAACTATTCGCATCGGCGAAGTGCTGCCGCCACCGATTTCTAACAAAAGAGAAGCTTTACAGGCAGTTACCGAGCGCTGTGCCGAAATTATTAACGGATTACACGCCCTCGGACGCTAACTAGGGTCTGCGGCAAAAAGTTTTTCTTGGGGACAGGGTGTGGGGTGTGGGGTGTGGGGTATAGGGGGAGTGGGAATTATGAATTATGAATTATGAATTGGGGGGGTGGGGAAGTGGGGAAATTGAACTAAAACCCCAAAACCCCAACCTCCAAAACCTGTCTCCTATCTCCTGAATACTGACTCCTGCCGACCGCGTGATCTCAACAAGCAATTTAAATTACGAACAGCTTATCCAACAAGGTTTTTAGATTTATTAAGCAAACCCTAAATACCCGGGCAGCTGATGGGATTTCTTTCCCCGACACTTTGAAGTGGGGAATGTGGGTTAAAATTGGCATAACTCGACCATCGCCTCGACCATGTTCTTTTTTGTCCTCGGCTTCAATCTAGGCTTAACTTTGTTTAATTGCTTTCTAGTCTGGAAATTGTGGCAATTGCGGCGGATTTTAGGGCGAGTGACCAAAATTTTAAACCGGGTGGAACGACGTTTACACCATATTTTTTACCCCGCTCCAGAATATATTATCATCGCTGGGGCAAAAACCCATTATCTCCGACAAAACTATCAACGTCTCTGGGGACAGATACAGATACTGCAATCCCTATTCTTGACCTTCTCCCTAATTATCCGTTACTGGCAGCGTCAATCCCGTCAACGCCGTCGCCTGTGGTCGCTAAAATTGAGCAAAATCTCTAGCAATTAGGCAGCTAACAGCGATCGCCAACCAAAGTAATACACAAGTACGAGTTAAATGCAAAGCCTGTTCGACGGTTTTGACAGTAATCGGGTTGAGGTTATCCCCCAATAAAGGTTTTTCGACAATCTGGCCTCGGTATTGATTTTTCCCCCCCAATTGCACCCCCAAAATTGCCCCATAGACGCATTCACTCCAACCGGAATTAGGACTAGGATCCCGACGGGCATCGCGCCAACAAATGCTTAAAACCCGCCCCGGCTGGCCCGAAATTAGGGCGAGAGTTAAGACCGTTAAACGACAGGGTAGCCATGTCAAAACATCCTCGCTTTTGGCACTAAACCAGCCCATATGGGTGTAGGGTGGCCGACGATAGCCAATCATCGAATCGAGGGTACTAGCGGCTTTATAAGCGCAAGCGAGGGGCACTGGTCCCACCCCCAGAAAAGCACCGAGAAGGGCATAAAAAAGCGGCGCGGTAACTCCATCGACACCATTTTCACTGACAGTTTCTAATAGGGCGCGAAGGATTTCTTCTTGGCCGAGATTATCTGTGTCGCGACCAACGTATAAACTTAGTTGGCAACGAGCTAAGGTGATATTTTCCGCTTGTAAAGCTGCGATGACTGTTTCAGCAGCCCGGCGTAAACTTCTACCAGCTAAACAACTAGCCAAGAGAATCACTTGTACTAGGCAACTCAGCAGCAAATTGACCTGACCTAACCATTGGATTCCTAGCCAAGTTAAGACCCCAGCCAAGATAATTAAACCTAGTCCCAGAATTATGCCCCCTAAACGTTGGCGAATTTTTTCCTGCGTCCAATTAAGGATAACTTTTGTGGCCACGGCAATAATCGCCCCCATCACCTGCACTGGATGAATCCATCCCCAGGGATCGCCGATCAGATAATCTAAAACCGCCCCTAATACTAAAATGATCGCCGTTGCCGCTTCCTTCACAATTACTCCCTTTTCCCATCGATATCCCGAATTTTCTCGATATTGTCTTCCCAGTTAGCCCCATCAAAGAACTGGAGCTGAAAATCCCCTAAGACATTACCCTCCAAACAGCGCAGGTTTATATCTATAGCGTCAGGATGGGAGCGGGGACGATAGAAAGGATGAATACCACAAACACGACAAAAATAATGTTGGGCTGTGTGGGTATTAAATGTGTAGGTACTTAAAAAATCTTCACCGCTTAGGAGGGTAAATTGTGCTGAAGGAACAATCAGATGCAGAAAACCTTTTTTCTGACAAATCGAACAATTACAGTCTAGAGCTTGATCATGCTTGATCGCCACTTGAAAACGGATCGCTCCACAGTGACAACCTCCCCCATAAATCTTTGCTTGTTTTGTTGCTGTCATAACTTCTAAACTACTAAACGATAAAGCTGGTTTCCTCTCCCCTAGCGGCGATCCAGCTACGCGCATCGTAGTATAAATCGGCTAAGGTAATCTTCCCCAGGGCCTCTTTTAATTTCTCGTGGAGGTGTTTCCAGATAGTAAATGTCACCCAATCTTCTGCCTGTTCGTCCCTGGGATGATAACCTGATAATGGCTCGATCGTCTCTCCCACCGCCTCTAAAATTTGCCCCAACGAGATCCGATTTGCCGGCCTGGCTAACTGATAACCCCCTTGCGCTCCCCGAAAGGAACGAACTAACCCCGCTCGTCGCATTTCTATCAGCAATTTCTCTAGATAAGCGGCCGGGATATCTTGACGCAGAGCGATCGATTTTACCGATACGGGAGTTCCCCTAGGTTGTAAACTAAGATCCAGCAAGGCTTTAACACTATAGTGACCCCTAGTTGTTAGCTTCATTATCCCTCATTTTTCCCTCTTTATCTCTATCCTACCTCCTGCTCTCATTGATGACAGAAAGGCTAACCTCCCCTAGCCCAGCATCTCGATCAACATTGATCAATTCTGTTAAGATTTTTATCGAGAGATAGAGTGTAATCGATTACAATCAATTTCCCCAAGCAAGTGATAATTTTTAGTTTATACCGTGTAAGATAAGTGTAGAGATCAATCGTAACCCGATTGTTTCTGGTCAGGGGAAGCAATTCTCCTCGACTGGCCTTGATGACCCTAACCTTTACTTATCTGCCGCGAACTTAAATGAACAAAACTACTAATCCAGAACCCCTGACTGGCCTCGAACTAATTGAGAAAGTTAAACAGCTAGGCAACCTCAGCAAAGAGGAAAAAGCCCGGGAATGCGGCTACTATACCATGACAAAAAATGGTATCGAACGCGTTAATATGATGAAGTTTCTCAATGCTTTAATCGATGCCGAGGGAATTGACTTAGATAGCAGTGCCAATGGCCAGGGACGGGGTGGCCGCTCGGCCAGCTACCGGATCAGTGTCCAATCAAATAATAATCTCCTGATCGGTTCGGCCTACACCAAAAAAATGGGACTTAAACCGGGAGATGAATTTGAAATTACTTTGGGGAGAAAACATATTCATCTCAAGCAAGTTGGCGCCAGCGAGGACGACGAATAGCAATAATTAAGGAGAGAGCCGTTTAACTCTCTCCTTTGAAACTAGGTATTTTATCCTCAATTGGTCTTTCAGTATCTAGATAGGGCTGGCTGAGTAAAGCTAAAAACTTTGTTGGATAAGACTTTTAGACTTTTGGAGTGATCAGGGGGAAAATTTAGGTGCTTTTTCCCTGAAAATGGCTAAAACCCCACACCTGACCCCCTAACTTCAGGAAAAACTTTGTCAGCAAACTCTAACTATTGGAGATGTCCAATGCAGCGACCGGAAAAACTGGCATCTTCCGGGATGCTAACTAGGAATTCTCGGCTTCTTTGGAGAGAATCCAGAAAGCGTGGATAATGCCGGGGACATAACCGATTAAAGTTAAGATAATGTTAATAACAAAGGCTAAACTCAGTCCTCTGGTCAAAAATACGGCTAGGGGTGGCAAAAAAAACGCACAAACTAAGCGGAGAAACATTGTCCATACCTCAAAAAGAGTTTAGTGAACCTTAATTCTATATTAAGCTTGCTCCCCTTGAAGTTGGTATAAAATAGTGGCGATTATTGTGGCCATGGTTGCGGGGGCAGTTATTGGTTGAGTCAACGCACTGGTTAAACCGATTCTAGGGCTTTTGTTTCTGGTTAGCCTCGATTCTCGTCCCAGGATTCCCAGTTAAGGGTTTAGTGGCTTTTATCGGTGCGCCCATCGTCCTTGCTCTGGTCAACACCCTCCCAAATAAACACTTCGCTGAAAAGGGTTTCAGCGAAGTACCACAATAGTCAGTGACCAGTTATCAGTTATCAGTGATTTTAGTATAACACCTTTGATCCAAAAATCATACCTTCGTGCAGAAAAAAGGCCAAAAATAAATACTTCGCTGAAAAGGGTTTCAGCGAAGTACCACAATAGTCAGTGACCAGTTATCAGTTATCAGTGATTTTAGTATAACACCCTTTTTCGATCACTGCAAACTTTTTTCAAATTTTAGGCCGAGAATTTTGGACCGAGGCCGACTTTCGGCGCGTACACCGCCCGATCGCCCAATTCTTCTTCGATGCGTAATAAGCGATTATACTTAGCCACTCGTTCACTGCGACTGAGAGAACCAGTTTTAATCTGTCCGGCATTAGTAGCTACCGCCAGATCGGCGATCGTGGTGTCTTCCGTTTCTCCGGAACGATGACTGATAACAGAACGATAACCGTGACGGGTAGCCAGGGCGATCGTTTGTAGGGTTTCCGTCAAAGAACCGATCTGATTGAGTTTAATCAGGATCGAGTTAGCAATACCCAGATCGATCGCTCTTTGCAGACGGATGGGATTAGTCACCATCAAATCATCGCCCACCAACTGAATCCGCGCCCCCAGTTTATCGGTCAATAATTTCCAGTTATCCCAATCCTCCTCGTGTAAACCGTCTTCAATAGAAATAATCGGATAGCGATCAACTAAACTGGCCAAAAAGTCCACCATTTCGGCGGGAGAATGGGCCGAACCATCGTAGATGTATTGACCATCCTTATAGAATTCACTGGCGGCCACATCCATAGCCAAAGCCACCTGCGACCCCGGTTTATAACCAGCACGTTCGATCGATTCAATCAAAATATCCAAAGCTTCCTGATTTGAAGCCAAATTAGGAGCATAACCGCCCTCATCGCCCACACCGGTCAGTAATTTGCGTTCGTGCAAGGCCTTACCCAAAGCGGCGAATACTTCCGCCCCCCAACGCAAACCCTCCTTAAAAGAATCGGCCCCGATGGGGAAGATCATAAACTCCTGAAAATCGACGTTATTATCGGCGTGAGAACCACCATTAATCACGTTCATCATCGGGACGGGTAGCACATTGGCCATCGGACCTGCGAGATAACGATAGAGAGGCAAGCCCAGATCCGCCGCCGCCGCTTTGGCCGTAGCCAGAGAGACGGCCAGGATAGCATTAGCCCCTAATTCTCGTTTATTGGCCGTGCCATCGCGATCAATCATAGCTAAATCGACACTAGCTTGGTCGAAAGCATTCATCCCCTGCAAAACCGGGACAATTTTTTCGTGGACATTGCGAACCGCTTTCAGGACACCCTTGCCACCGTAACGCTGGGGATCATCATCGCGCAATTCGTGGGCTTCAAAACTGCCCGTAGAAGCGCCACTGGGGACCTGGGCCAAACCCATCGCCCCCGATTCTAACAGCACTTCCGCTTCGATCGTGGGACGGCCGCGGGAATCTAGAATCTCCCTAGCTGCGATCGCTTCGATGGGAACTTCGATTTTATCTAACATAACTTATCGTCTCCAACTCAATTTACGGGGTAATTTCGGCCGATTACTAATTGCCTAAAGGGAAATCCACGTTGACAATCTGCTTTTGATCATCAAAAACGAGGATTAAAGTATCCGTCAGTTTTTCAAATTGAATCGTCACCAACACCAAATCCACGCCGTCCGTATCCGAACCTTTTCTGACCTGAGTTCCCACAACCCGACGCACGGGGCCGGTACGCTTAAGTAAATTTTCCCAAGCGCCTTGCACTCTGGTGGGGAAAACCTCAGCTTTGAGAAAAGGGTGTAGATAACCTCTGGCCAGGCCGTAGTCTTTATTGGCCAAAGCCTTGACAAAAGCATCGCCAATCTCAGAAATACTGCGAAATTCGGGAAAATCGGCGGCAACTATCTGACCAGCCCGGTTAAAGGTAACTGTCACATCTTCGGTAACTTTCTCAAATTCAACGGTGACAATCACCAGATTGGCATTGATAGCATCGAGTAGCTTGCTTTTGACAATGCGCTTAAACGGTCCAGTATGGTCAGTTACTTGGCTTTCCCAGACCTTTTGTAGTTTTTCGGCAGTCCAGAGGGGTTTTAGTTGGGGTGACAAAGCTGCAATAACTTTACCGTATTGTTTAGTTCCCAACCATTCTACTAACTGCCGAGCTTGCTTTTCTTCTCGGACGGGATCACCAATAGCGATCGCAGTCGGTTCTAGGTTCGCCTGTACCGGTGAAACGCTGAACGCGGTCCAAGGCAGGGAAAAACCAATTAAACACAAAGAGAGAATCGATACCCGTTTCGCTAATGAAAGCCGCATCATTTCAGCTATTGCTCCGCAAATAAATAACGTTTTTTCACTTGACGATTGAATTGATGCCATTGTTCATTAGTTAAAGCATTCAAGATCGCTCGATCGGGTAATATCTCTCCCCTTGTTATACTGGTTTAACGATTAAAACTACCGCCGAACGCGCTTGCACCCGATAGGTTTCCGATTCAATAGCAGCGGCGGCATCTAAATCACAGGCTGCCTCGGACAATTGCCCAGCAGTATCGATGACGCGATGCCATTTTTCCTCTGGGAATAGGGGGGGTAACTGGAAGTTGAGAGATTCCCAGTAAGCGTTCAGCATAATGTGTAAATACTCGTTTGCCTTAGGATGACGCAGGGAAAAAGCTAAACTGCGGGAATCTTCTGACCAATCGGGTTTACTCAACTGTACGCCATGCCAACTGAGATGGGGTTCAAGACTGGTATAGGTGACTTCTAGCAATTTTTCCTGACGGAAAAGAGCTAATTTTTTATTAAAATCGATCAGTCTCCTTACGAAACACCAAAGATCGAACTCTTGCTCTACCGCACTCCAATCGAACCAACTTAACTGGTTATCCTGACAATAGGCGTTATTGTTGCCCTTTTGGGTGCGTCGCACTTCGTCCCCCATCAACAGCATAGGTGTTCCTTGGGAAATGAACAGGATCGTTAAGAGATTTTTTATTTGTTGCAGTCGCAGGGTTTTAATCGCCTCATTATTGGTTTCCCCTTCTATTCCACAATTCCAGCTAAAATTATCGTTGCAACCGTCCCGATTCTTCTCGCCGTTAGCCTCGTTGTGTTTCCGGTCGTAGGACACTAGATCGTTAAGGGTAAAGCCATCATGACAGGTAACAAAATTTATACTTCTATTGACATCGTTGTCAGGTCTGTGGTATATGTCGGGGCTTCCTAAAATCCGCGCCGCTAATTTCGTGACTATGCCGGTATCTCCCCGGACAAAAGCGCGCACATCATCGCGAAAAGGACCATTCCACTCGGAAAACCAATCGGCAAATTCGACAAATTGACCGACACTATACAATCCTGCCGCGTCCCAAGCTTCGGCGATTAATTTTGTCCCGGCTAAGACTGGATCCGATTCGATCGCCCAGATCATGTTATAACCTTTTTGCAGGATCGGTTCCCCGTCCACATTGCGCGATAATACGGCCGCTAGGTCAAAGCGAAAACCATCGACGTGCATTTCCGACACCCAATAGCGCAAACAATCGAGAATCATTTTGCCAACAATGGGATGACTGCCCTTGAGGGTGTTACCACAGCCGGTATAGTTGCTATAGAGGCTTTTATCGACCGCATCGAGGATGTAGTAGGTGCGATTATCGATACCTTTCAAGGAAAGAGTCGGCCCGATTTCGTCCCCCTCGGCGGTATGATTGAAAACTACATCGAGAATCACTTCAATCCCCGCTTTGTGTAACGCTTTCACCAGATCGCGAAATTCATTCAAAGGACCCAGGGGTGAGCGATCGCTACTGTAACCAGCATGGGGCGCAAAAAAGCCGATCGTGCTATAACCCCAATAGTTAGTTAACCCCGGCATAGCGGCAGCGGGATCAAAGTAATGAATCGGTAACAATTCCACGGCAGTAATGCCTAGGTTTTTCAAATAGGGTATTTTTTCGATTAATCCCGCAAAAGTACCTCTTTTTTCCTCGCTAACGCCAGAATTCGGGTTACGAGTAAAACCACCGACGTGCATTTCGTAGATAAAACTGGCAGAGTAGGGAGTGCGTAGCGGTTTGTCATCTTCCCAATCGTAGCGGCCCGGATCCACTACCAGACCCCGCAAAGCTCGATGACAATTATCGCCTTTTTCGCTGGCAGCTTGTCGATCATAAATTTCCGCACCGACAATCGCTTTCGCATAGGGATCGAGAACTACTTTATCAGGATCGAAGCGATGACCCTGGGCCGGATTATCCGGACCATAGACTCGATAAGCATACACTTGACCGACTCCAATCCCGTGAACGAAAATATGCCAATAGAAAAAGGTGCGGTTTGTTTGCGGGGTGAGGAGAATAGTCTGGCTAGGTACGGGAGAATTAGCATCATCAAATAATAATAATTCGATCGCAGTGGCATACTTAGAAAATAGTGAGAAGTTGACACCATCGGCCAAGACAGTTGCCCCGACGGGATGGCTTTTACCGTGATCGGTTTCTAAGGTCATTGTCAAGAGATGAGAAGTGATTAGGAGTAGTATAAGATTATTCGGCGTTGCTGAATCAAGCTATGAATCCCAAATGTGTGTCCTATCCAAAAGTTAGTTTTGGTCTAGGTTGTGAAAATCTCACCCAAGAAGATCAGAATTCAAATCAGCAAATCCAGATTTTCTTGGAGATGGCGTGATTAATTTCTAAGACCTTGCCCTATTCAATAAAGCTCTCAATTTTCCGAACAATTAAGAAAAAAATATAGGAGTTTTAAATGACATTTCCCGAATATTCTAGGCTTGATTAAGCCAATTGATTAAGTCAGCTTGACTCTTAAAGTCTAGTAATGCTTCTCCTAAGTCTTCTAATTGTTCTACGGTTAGTTTTTGGATAGTTTCGGTGATATGGGAGGGTAGTTGACTAAAACGTCGGTTAAGTAAGCGTAGCAATAGATTGGCTTCTCCTTGTTGAAGTCCGATAGCTTCTTCTTGTTGAATAGCTTTTTCTCTATCTTGTTCGTATAAAGGGGCTAAACGCATAATAAATTTCCTCTCCTCCTGGGTTCTTTTTGGTAAGGCTTGCAAGTTTCTACTCAAATTGTACAATAATTTCAAGGAAGCTGATTTGAAAGGATGATTAGAAGATAATGCCTCTAATTCATCAATCGCTCTGCTTCTGGTTCCTCCTCTACCTAATAATCTTAACCAAAGGGTTTCAGGGGTTTCAGGTAATTGATGCAGGACAATAATGGCTGTGGTTAATGCTGGAGGTAAAAAATAAATTCCTTCTCCCCAATCTGGATGATTGAGAGCGGAAAAAGCAGTTATAATTCTTTGACTGGCAGTAGGAGTTAGTATCCATAGTCTAGGGATATTTTCTGCTAATAAGGGTTGTTGACTACGGTGAGCTTCTCTTTGTAATTGTTCCCGCACAGTAAACAGTTTAGATAAACAAGCGAGAATTCCCTCAATCGTGACCGGATTGCGATAGGGTTCCAATAAACAAGGGGTTTGAGCTAATTTGCCCAATAAACCTAATTCGGGCGGCATTTCTGGGGAAGTCGGTCGAAAATACACATCGATTTCTTGAGTTTTTGCCGTCACATCAAGGCTAGTTTTCACGTCACCGGAAGAAGAGAGAAAGGTTTCGAGGTAGTCTTTCACTAAATTTATCCCAAAAAAAGCGAGTCAAGGCTGAAGTGATTAAATCAATGATGATTATTTTATCATTTTAAAAGTCTGTGGAGCGGTTTAGCCAATTAATTAAGTCAGCTTGAGTCTCAAAGTATAGTAAGGCTTCTCCTAAGTCTTCTAATTTTTCTACTGAGAGTTTTTGGATAGTTTCAGTAATATGCGGGGGTAGTTCACCAAAACGTCGCTTTAGTTGACGTAGCACTAGATTGGCTTCTCCTTGTTGAAGTCCGATAGCTTCTCCTTGTTGAATAGCTTTTTCTCTATCTTGTTCGTATAAAGGGGCTAAACGCATAATAAATTTCCTTTCCTCCTGGGTTCTTTTGGGTAAGGCTTGCAAGTTCCTACTCAAATTGTATAATAATTTTAAGGAAGCTGATTTAAAAGGATGACTAGGAGACAAGGCCTCTAATTCATCAATCGCTCTGCTTCTGGTTCCTCCTCTACCTAATAATCTTAACCAAAGGGTTTCAGGGGTTTCGGGTAATTGATGCAGGATAATAAGGGATGTATTTAAGTAGGTAGGCACAATTATTTGTAGGATGGGTTAGCGGTAGCGTAACCCATGCGGGCGTTGGGTTTCATGCTTCAACCCAACCTACGTTCATTTTATATTTAATTCCACCCACCTACTTAATGCTGGAGCTAAAAAATAAATTCCTTCTCCCCAATCTGGATGATTGAGAGCGGAAAAAGCAGTTATAATTCTTTGACTGGCCGTAGGAGTTAGTATCCATAGTCTAGGAATATTTTCTGCTAATAAGGGTTGTTGATGACGGTGAGCTTCTCTTTGTAATTGTTCCCGCACAGTCAACAGTTTAGATAAACAAGCGAGAATTCCCTCAATCATGACAGGATTGCGATAGGGTTCCAATAGACAAGGGGTTTGAGCTAATTTGCCCAATAGGCCTAATTCGGGCGGTATTTTGGGAGAAGTCGGTCGAAAATACACATCGATTTCTTGAGTTTCTGCCGTCACATCAAGGCTAGTTTTCACGTCACCGGAAGAAGAGAGAAAGGTTTCGAGGTAGTCTTTCACTAAATTTATCCCAAAGAAAGCGAGTCAAGACCTAAGTTATTAAATCAATGATGATGGTTATTTTATCATTTTAAAAGCCTGATTAGGAAAATTAGCAGCATTGCAGCTTTAGTTACAGATTTTTCCTAGTTTTTGCGCTAGAACTGAAAGGTTAATCAGCAAAAAACGCGCTCGACGAATGAAACCGCAAATCATCGTCTGTGGATTAGGTCGCACCGGTTATAAAATCTTTTGTTTACTCAAACAACAATCTGCGGCAGTAGTAGCGATTAGCGATCGCCAAATGGTCTGCGAATACCAGTCTGATATTATTATCGGCGATCCCTGCTCTCCTAAAACTCTCCTGCAAGCTGGCCTTCCAGATGCAGAAACCCTAGTTTTGGCCATCGATAACGACGCACTCAATCTGGAAATTCTCACCCGTGCAAGGATAATTAACCCGAAAATTCGGATAGTTAACCGACTATTTAACGAAACTTTAGGAGAAAGACTCGATCAAACCCTCCCTGCTCACGTTAGCATGAGCGTTGCTTCCCTAGCGGCTCCGATCTTTTCCTTTGCTGCCCTTGGTAATAAAGCTATCGGTCAATTACAGCTATTCGATCGCCTTTGGCCGATTCAAGAGATAATTATCGAGGAAAATCATCCTTGGTGGGGATTACCCCTCTACGAGCTTTGGGACGATCCGGCCCGGATGTTAATCTATTATCTCCCCGCTCACGACGAAATTGATCTGGTTTCAGCAGTTCTTTCGGGCAAAAAACTCCAAACTGGCGATCATCTGATTATCGGCAATAAACCGACAATTAAGGCAAAACAGCGTTTTAAACTGCAAAAGTGGCTGAGAAATCTACTCAATCTCCGTCCCTATCAGCACTATGTCCAACCGGTAATTCTTGTCACCCTTTCCCTCTTGGGGATGATTTCCCTTGCTACCGTTACCTATCTCAGCGTTAATCAAAAAATTTCCCTCGTCGATTCCCTCTATTTTTCCGTCGGGATGATTACCGGTGCCGGAGGTAACGAAAAAGTGGCCGAATCTACCCCCGATAGTATCAAAATTTTTACCGTGGTCATGATGATTGTCGGTGCGGGGGTTATCGGTATCTGTTATGCTCTCCTCAACGATTTTATTCTCGGTAGTCGCTTTAAACAGTTTTGGGATGCTACCCGCATTCCCGTCCGCAATCATCACATTATCTGTGGTTTAGGAGGTATCGGCACCCGGATCGTGCGACAATTGCACGACCAAGGCTGTGAAGTGGTGGTGATTGAATCGGACCCCAATAATCGATTTTTGCATTCCGTGCGCTCCTGGGGAATCCCCGTTATCATCGAGGATGCGCGTCTAGTGGCTACCCTAGAAACCGCTAATATTAACAACGCTGAATCTTTGATCGTGGTGACTTACGAGGATATGATTAATGTGGAGATTGCCCTCACTGCTAAAGCGATCGCTCCTAAAATTAATCTAGTTTTACGCTGCTCTCAGGAACAATTCGGGCGATCGATTCAAGAGGTTTTTGATTTTGATACGGTATTATGTCCCCGGGATCTAGCTACCTATTCCTTCGCCGCGGCCGCTTTGGGCGGTAGAATTCTCGGTAATGGCATGACCGATGATCTCCTCTGGGTTGCTTTGGCTACATTAATCACACCTAATCATCCTTTTATGGGTCAAATTGTCAAAGAAGCGGCGATGAATGCCGATTTTGTGCCACTTTACCTAGAAAAACAGGGTCAAACTATCCACGGTTGGCAATTACTAGAAATTACTCTCGATCAAGGTGATATTCTTTATCTAACTATGCCGGCTATGCGTTTACAACAGGTTTGGCAAAATACTTCCCTAACTATTCCGCAATCTTTCCCCGATTTAAAATGATTTCTGGTCTTAATTATCTGAGCAAAGCTAGTTATCGCTGTATCTTGAGTTTAGGCAGTGCCGGCAGTATTTTAAGTCTCGCTAGTGCCAGCAGCATTTTAAGTCTGGTTAGTATCGGCAGTATGCTCAGTATTGGCAGCGTCGGCAGTATTCTCAGTATTGGCAGTGTTGGCAGTATTCTCAGTATCGGCAGTGTCGGCAGTATATTTGGCATTTTTCAATATCATTCTCTGCCTAACTATCCTGAATAGTTCTAATGAACTACTTATCACCGCTTCTTTGTCGATGGCGGTTTTTTGAGTTTAAACTGTGGAGCGATCGCTTTTTATGTAAACAAAATAGAAAGGTTATTAATCGGATTAAGGGATTTATGAGGCTGCGGCAAAACTAACACGACGATAAATTTCTAGCAAGGGAAGTTCAACGTTTAAACTCTCCAGAGGGATTATTTGACTAAGTTGATCGTAGGTTTGTAGTTGCCAGCGATCGCTCTGTGCGAGTCTAAAATATTGCTCAATGTAGGGTTCAGTTTGACTAACGAGCAGATATTCACAAAAACTTGGCAGGGAACGATATTTTCTAAATTTATCACCTCGATCATAGGCTTCCGTGGCGGGGGAAAGCACCTCTACAATAAATAAAGGATTAAGAATTTCGTCTTTGCGATCGCCGTTAAATTCCGGTTCATGGTTAACGATCATGAGATCGGTATAGGTTCCACAATTATATTCAGGAATCCACAACCGCAGATCGCTGTTATACAGACGAAAATCCCTATCTCTCAATAAAAATCCCAAAAAAACCGAGATATTGATCGCGATCGCGCTGTGGGTTGCGGTTCCTCCAGGCATAAGAATCATTTCTCCATGACAATATTCATAACGTTCCTGAGAAGTTTCAGCGATCGCCCGATATGCTTCCAAAGTGACAGGGGTTTTGGTGACTGTCGCAATAGTTGGTTTTTCTTGAGCGATAATCATCTTTGTCTTTCTCCGATATTCTATTAATTAATTTTATGGTTATTTTTTAGGGATTGTGGGGAAGCGATCGCTTTTTATCAAAATAGAATTAGAACGGCGATCGCAGTTTTTCTGAGGTGAGAGAGAAAAATTTTTTAAGAGCGAACTATCGTTAATTTGATTGTATGTATTATAATTGAGTCGTTAAATTTAACCAAAATACTATACTGTCCTCATCGAGGTTATTGTTTATGAAATCAGAGTATGATCTCGCTAATATGAAAAGTCGTCCTAATCCTTTTGCTCAACAACTCAAGCGGCAGGTCACTTTACCTTTAAGGATTGATGTCATTGATTTCTTTGAAAAAAAAGCAAAAGAAAAAGGAATTTCTTATCAGGAACTAATTGATTTATATCTTCAGGATTGTGTGACAAACGACCGAGAAATTTCTTTTTAGCGATCGCTTTTTATGAAAACAAAATAGAAAAAGCGATCGCCTTGTGAGCATCAGTTAATAAAACAATAAAGTTCGGGGTCAGGTGCTTAGGTTTGCTAATTGTTCCTGAATATTAGCTTGAGTAGAGAGTTTTTCGGATTTTTCCCATAGAGCGTTAAAGATACTTTTATCTGTCTCGACAACTCTTGTTTGATAGGAAATATAACCTGATTCTGTTTGACCATTCATAGTTCTTCTCGCTGTAAAAGAATTTCTGGGAACAGATAAGTTTTCGCTAATCAATAGGTTGGTATCATCCCAACGATAGCCTTCAACATCTTTGGCTTTTTCCTGACAAATACAAGCAACTTCTATGCCAAAGTTAAGTTGTTCCTGAATCACCTGTAAATGCTTTGGAGTCGGAACTTCAGGAAGAATAAAGACTCGTTGAATAGAAATCTTCCTTTTGATTAGTTCTTTGTTAACTTCCCAGAATTTTTGACCAAGGGGATTATCCCACCAGATGCAATCTGTCATGGAGTGAACAGCCAAGATTCGAGATTGACTTTGAGGATCAATGTGTTTGAGTAGTTGACCAACCTTTTCTAAACGGGATTCGCCGCTAATTTCAATGTTAATTTCAGGCATAATTGTGTTAGTCAAAATTGTGCCATCAAGGAGGGTTAGATTATTTTCATCCAATTTAACATCGGTCAAGTTAGCTCCCGTTAAATTAGCTTTGCTCAAATTGGCATGACTTAAATCGGCTCCTGTTAAATCAGCATTAGTTAAATTAACCCCCGAAAGATTAGCCTGACTGAAGTTACATCCCATCAATTTTGCATCGGAAAGATTGGCCTCACCATCCATTAAATTGACTTGGCTGAAATTCAGTCCCCGAAAATCTCGTTCGCCAATTTTGTGCAAATATGTCAATTCTTTTGTGCTATGAATATCGGGGTGATATTCATCGGGTGCATAAACGGCAATCATCGCTTTGACGTAGGCGAAAAAATAAGCCTTGAGAATATTTTCATGGGTGTAGATGGTAATCACTTCTTTACCATCATACTCAACCAACGCCTTGACAGTTATGGCTCCTTGTTGACCCGGTGTCAAGTTGGCTAAATAGATAGATGTAAGGGTATGTTTAACCTCAACTAAATGAGCTAGAGCCTCATTAAAAGCAGTACAAAGTGCATCTACTGAACCTTTTTTAAAGGCTGATTCAGTGTAACGCTCTTGGGTTTTTGTATTACATAGGATAACTGTCGCAGCAGTTAAATTGTTATTAGCACAGAGAATTTCAAAGTTCTCAATTTTCCAGCCTTGAAAAAGCAAAAGATTATCTTCAAAGAATAAGTTTTGTTGAGGCTCGTTTTCTAAAAGCTGATTGAGTTTTACTTTTTCATTTTCCATTGCCGCTTTACCGAGATTTTTGAGAGTTCTTTCGATAGATGCCGGCGAGGTATCTTTCCCTAAAGACTGTAAGAATAAGGCAGGAGAACCCACAAAAGGATATCCACTGGCAATGAATTCTCGATCTGCGATGGTGATAATACCTGCTAGGCTATACTTTCTGACAATCTCAACTTGAATTGCCGTTTTTAAATTAACGTTAGGATATTTTTCTAGGTCAATTTCTTTCAAGTTAACTTGGCCGACGTTAATCTTGCTCAGAAGTTCAATGATCCAACGATTGGCATATTCTTGAGATTTAAGATTTTTCATACTATGCCAAATTTGTATTAATCCCATTTCGCCGATGTAAGGATTAATTTTTCCCTCTAAAACAAGTCCCATAACCCTAGTAGATTCCCTGTTAAGAGTGGTCTGATTTCGTAATAAAAACTCTTCAATCAGATCAGCATCAATTAAGACTTTTGGAGCTTGAGAATTGTTGTCTTTTAATTGGAATACTTCTAAGTTACCCAGAAAAAAATCAATATTTATACTAGGATGATTAGTCACTTTACGCAAACTAAGCTTGATTTCGTACTGCACAAAATCATCAGATTCGTTTTCGAGATTATTTCTCAAATCCCAAAGTTTTTTAATCACTTGAGGCTCAGGATATTCCCCTAATTTCCTTATGATTTCAGCACGATGATCGCTATTTTGTTCATTGTCTAGTTGAGCTAACAAACCATTAATAATGTCAGCAAGGAGACTGACCGATGTTGGTATCTCGCACAATAACTCTGTGTTTTCCATTTTTAAATCAATCTCCTTGATTGGTGGTATTCTGATCAACAATAATTGGGTCTGAAACAGAAGGCTCCTCTAATTGCGAATTTTCAGCGTAGCGTGTTCGCAAAACTCTCACTGATTCATCGTCATTAATGTCAACAAAATAGCCCTTTTTAAAGAGAACTCTTCTTAAAGAAGTAATTCCCACCCGCTCATCTAACTCAAGGTAATCCTTAAGATGGGATCCTAGATTTTTGTTGAAATCCGCGTTTAGATTTTTTTGGCTATGATTGAACATTTCAGCCAAATCATCAGCGGAATAAAGCCCTGTAGCCGCCCGATAAAATATCTCCTTATATTTATCAGATAGGGGTTCGATTTCTTCCAACAAAGCTTCTAGTTTGGGTATATCCAAACCACAGTTTCTTGCCTGCTTTTGGGCTTCACACAGTGATGGGGGCATTGACGAGAGCGTCTTCATGGCTGTATTTTCGAGCTAGTTAGCATATTTTGAAATGGAGTACCAACAATTATTGTTTAATGATAGCAACAATTATTGGTTTAAATGGGCAATATTTGTTGGTTTAAATGGGCAATATTTGTTGGTTGATGTCCTTACAGTAAGTGATTATATTGTGGATACCATTGAAGAAAATAGAGCGATAGTAAAAAACAGTACAAAAAAGCTGGTCGAGTGTTGCCGCACTGCCCAGCTTGAATTCAGTAAACGTTCTACCTATCGCTTCCCGCCTTGATTATCTCCACCGTAGAGTTTTACCAGTTCTGTTACGGTACGGAGAAAAACGAACTCGTAGGGCTTGATCTCGCCCAGAGCTACGCCGTAAAAGAGGGAGCTTAGGAGCATGACAGTGAGTAAGTTCTTCATATTGATTGACCTCCTGGCTTCTTGAGTCCACTTACTAAGGTTTTTAAGTCTCCTGGTGGGCTGTTGAGAGGGCTAATCCCGATGATGCGAAGCTAGGAGAGGGCCAGTATCCTCGCGGGTGCTGGCTCTTTACTCATCATTATCATCCCCGCATCTTAGCCCATGAGGGTAGATTGAGTAAAGCTAAAATGTTAAGGATTCATGACACGATGAGCGAAACACTGCTAGGCAAAAACAAAGATCCTGATCAAATCAACTGCCACCCTAGCCATGAAAACACTTAGCCACAAAACAGAAGATTTGAGTATAGCCGATGTCTCATCCGATTACCCCGATCAATGGGTGGTCTTAGAGATCACTGGTCGCGACAAATATGGCTGGCCAGAGAAAGGTAAGGTTATTGGGTATTCAGACGATAAACATAAGCTTATACAAGAAACTAAACATTTGAAGGGAGACTTGTATTTGTTTTATACAGGTCTTGTTGACGGTGGTAGGGTTGCTTAAAAATGTTAGAATCTATACAAAAAACACAATCTCCTTTAGCTTTAGCCCCTGCGTTGGCAGCTGCCATTAAACGAGGCGAAGAAGCGAAGAAGCGGTTCCTATCTAAGCAAGGCGGAACCTTAACCAGCGCTGAGGTTTGTAGTGTTTTAGCCTGTAGTTCTTTGGAATTAGAAACTATGAGGCTCAATCATCAGGTCTTAGGTTTATCTGTCAACGAGGAATTAGTTTATCCTGCTTGGCAATTTATTGATGGCAAAGTTTTGTCTGGTTTAGACCAAGTGTTAGCCGTTTTAAAAGAAGACGGTGCTTGGACACAAATGCTCTTTCTGCTTACGGGTGATATTCGTTTAGAGGGAGCAACCCCGCTAGAAAAACTCCAAAAGGGAGAAATCGAGCCAGTGGTTTGGGCCGCTAAGTGCTACGGGAGTCATAGCGCGGCGTAATGGGTTTGCCTCCTTTTCCCCTCCCACCAGACGATTTTAGTCAGCGTCAATTGCCCGTCATTGAAACCCCAGGCCCCTGGCTAAGATTAAATAAAACCGGACACCTTTCTAGTCTTCATTTTGACCGCAGTGGTAGCGGTCGTTTCGATGGGCCAAATCAGGGCTATGGGCTTCTCTATGTGGGTGATGAGTGCAGTACCTTTATTGAATGTTTTGGCCGAACATTTGACGGAGCCGTAACCGTTACAGCCCTAAGAAATAGAAATCTTTTTAGAATTAGAAGCGATCGCACTTTAGTGTTGGCCGACTTAACGGGGCCGGCCCTTGTTCGCATAGGAATAGATGCCCGCATTTCTTCCGGTGATTATGAATATTGTCGGACTTGGGGGCAGGCAATTTGGGGACATCCCCAAGCAGTAGATGGGATTAGATACCGTTCTCGTCATGATGATAGTGTCTATTCCGTTGGGCTTTTTGATCGGGTTAGAAACCATTTGCAAGAAGACAACTTAGGTAATTTATACGATGATAATTCATCCTGTTTAAGTGAAATTTTGGAGCATTATGATTATGCTCTTATTCAAGAATAAGTATCTTTTTGCAATAGGTGCATCTCATTTTTGTCAATCTACCAATTGGGATTTTTACGGGGAAACTCTCTTTTAAAATCGGGCATTACTTCCGATTTTATCACTCAATCCAAGCCTTTGGGGGGTTCTACCCCCCAAACCCCCCGTTGGGGGCGTGGCGCCGCCCCCAAACCCCCCGCGCATTAGCTTTTCGGTGGGATGCTTACACGCGATTGTTCATATTTTTGTACCAATTTAAGAGTCACTGATAAGTGCTGATTGTCGGTATTTCTGCAAATGTGAGATGCACCCTTTGCAATTAGACCCAATCTCCCCTATTCAGAACGGCCAAGTGTTAGGGAATTTTCTGTTAAGTTAATAGCAGCCCACTCGTCGCAAAACTTCACTGATCACTGATTACTGATCACTGATTACTGATCACTGATCCTCTTGCCCTATTTTGGTAAAATCAACTATAATGGGGAGAAGTTAATCTTTGCCAAGCTTGAGCAGAGTTAAACTAATCCCTCAGTGAGCAAGCAATTGAATCCTATGCTTAAAATTGCCCTTTTTGGAACCAGTGCCGATCCTCCTACTGCCGGTCATCAAGCCATACTAAAATGGTTATCGGAACAGTACGATATTGTTGCAGTTTGGGCCGCCGATAATCCCTTTAAAAATCATCAAACCAGTCTCGAACATCGTCTGAGGATGTTAAATTTGCTCATCCGGGATATTCAACCCCCAAGAGATAATATACAACTGCGACGAGAATTAAGCGATCGACGTAGCTTAATTAGTGTGGAAAAAGCGCAAGCAATTTGGGGAGAACAGGAGGAATATACCCTAGTCATTGGTTCTGATTTAGCTGGACAAATTAGGCACTGGTATCGTAGCCAAGAATTACTAGAAAAAGTCAAAATTCTTGTGATTCCCCGTCCCGGATATCCTATTAATCAAGATGATATTGAACAACTGCAAACATTAGGGGGTGATTGTCTGATTGCCGATGTCTTTGCTCCGGCTGTATCCTCAACAGATTATCGAGAAAAAGGCGATAAACAGGCTGTTCCCGCACCGATTAAAGATTATATCGAAGGTCAAAAACTTTACGCATGAAACCGCCAAAGACCCTAGCTAATAAATCTCTAGCTGATTTTAAAGTGGGAGTTGATAACGTGATCTTTTCCGTTGATACCCAATTAAATCGGCTGCTGGTGCTTCTGATTAAACGACGGGAAGAACCCTTTAGTAATTACTGGAGTTTACCCGGAACTTTAGTTAGAAATGGGGAATCACTGGAAACGGCAGCCTATCGAATTTTAGCCGAGAAAATTAGCGTCAATAATCTCTATCTGGAACAGTTATATACTTTTGGCAGTCCAGAGGGAGATTCCCCGGCAGCGGCCGAGAGTTTTGGGAAACGTTATCTATCGGTGAGTTACTTCGCTTTAGTGCGGTTTGAAGAAGCAAAGTTAATCACTGAACGGGATTATAATATCACTTGGTATATGATTGATAAAGTGCCAGATTTAGCCTTTAATCACGGTCAAATTTTGGAATATGGCTGGCAAAGATTACGCAATAAAGTAGAGTATAGTCCCGTCGCTTTTGAGGTTTTACCAGAATTATTTACTTTAAATGATCTTTATCAATTTTATGAGACAATTTTAGGTAAAAATTTTAGTGATTATTCTAACTTCAGAAATCGGCTATTGAAATTAGGATTTCTCAAGGATATGGGTTTAAAAGTCTCTCGTGGTGCCGGTCGTCCTGCTAGTTTATATCGCTTTGATGAAAAAGCTTTTGGTCCCTTTAAAGAGCAACCGTTAGTTTTTGTTTAAATAGGAAAAAATATGAGAATTGCTATCGCTCAATTAAATCCCATTGTTGGAGATATCGAAGGAAATGCCCAAAGAATTTTAGAGGCCGCTCAAACGGCATTTAATCAGGGAGCAGAATTACTTTTAACTCCGGAATTATCCCTCTGTGGTTATCCTCCCAGAGACTTATTATTAAATCTGGGTTTTGTGGAGAAAATGTCTCAACAATTGCAATTATTGTCCCAACAATTACCAGAAAAGTTAGCTGTCTTAGTCGGTTTTGTCGAAAAAAATCCCTCGGCAACGGTCAGGGGAGAAAAGCCGTTATTTAATAGCATAGCCTTGTTAAAAAGTCAAGAGATTAAACAAATTTTTACTAAACGTTTATTGCCTACCTATGATGTTTTTGATGAGGATCGTTACTTTGCTTCTGGGAAAGAAAGTCAATATTTTCAACTAACAGAAAATAATGTAAAAATCGGTGTAACTATCTGTGAAGATGTTTGGAATGATGAACAATTTTGGGGGCAGCGTCAATACGCGGTTAATCCCATCGCCGATTTAGCTAATTTAGGAGTGGATTTAATCGTTAATCTTTCCGCTTCTCCCTACAGTGTCGGTAAGCAAAAATTGCGAGAATCTTTATTATCCCATAGTGCCACTAGATATAATTTACCTATAGTTTATGTCAATCAAGTGGGAGGTAATGATGATTTAATTTTTGATGGTGATAGCGTTGCTTTTAACCGACAAGGAGAAGTGATTTATCGCGCCCAAGCATTTACTTCTAGCCTAGAGTTGATCGAGTTTAATCAGGATTTGTTACCCGCAGTTATTCATCCTTTACCCGTCGATGAAGATGAGGAAATTTATCGAGCTTTAGTCTTAGGAGTGCGAGATTATGTGCAGAAATGCGGTTTTAAACGGGTAATTTTCGGCTTGAGTGGTGGCATTGATTCCAGTTTAGTTGCCGCTATTGCCAGCGACGCATTAGGTAAAGAAAATGTTCTCGCTGTGATGATGCCTTCTCCCTATAGTTCCGACCATTCCATTAGCGATGCAGTGGCTTTAGTTAATAATTTAGGTATCAAAAGTGAGAAGTTAGCAATTAAAGAAATTATGACTGCTTATGATCAACTTTTAGATGGTCTTTTCGCTGGGACTGATTTCGGTATTGCTGAAGAAAATCTTCAGTCACGCATTCGCGGTAATTTATTGATGGCTCTCTCTAATAAATTCGGTCATTTACTATTATCCACTGGCAATAAATCAGAAATGGCGGTGGGATATTGCACCCTTTACGGTGATATGAATGGTGGTTTAGCAGTGATTGCCGATGTGCCGAAAACCCGCGTTTATTCCCTCTGTCGCTGGTTAAATCGGCACGGGGAAATTATTCCCCTCAATGTGATTAATAAAGCTCCTAGTGCTGAATTAAAACCCAATCAGAAGGATCAAGATTCTTTACCTCCCTACGAGATTTTAGATGCTATTTTAGCACTATTAATCGATCGCCATCAATCCGCCGAACAAATTATCGCCGCCGGTTTTGAGCCTGAAATTGTGCAGAAAGTGATTAAATTAGTTAAAAATGCCGAATTTAAGCGCAAACAAGCTCCCCCGGTCTTAAAAATTAGCGATCGCGCTTTTGGCACTGGTTGGCGAATGCCTATCGCTAGTCGCTGGGGTTAGGGGGGTTTTTCAGTTATCAGTTATCAGTTATCAGTTATCAGTTATCAGTTATCAGTTAGGGAGCATCTCACCTTTGCAATAAGTAGAAATGCTTAATGAGATCAATAAAAAAGTTAAAAAAGGCAACCATTTAGATAAGCACAGCGATGACGAAGGACTTGCGGTACATTACAAGATTGCCAACTTGCACCAGTAAT
>NZ_JBHFLL010000176.1:0-20890 GCF_041928595.1 Microcystis sp. BLCC-F209 | reverse complement strand
TCCCAGCTTTGGTGGGTAAAATGTATTTTAAGATACATTTCTCAAGAGCGAGGGGGTGGAACGAACCACAAAGACACAAAGGACACAAAGATCGATCGATCCTATGTCAATTAAACTTATCACACAGAACCTAGAAGAGCCAACTGCTCAATTCAATGGTTTGAGCGAAACCCAACATTCTTGACGATATTGGTGTGGTTGGGTTTCGCTTAAGCGTCGCTAACATTTGACAGACAAAAGTTATTATTGCTCAACCCAATCTACGGCTACGGAAGACATAGATAGAGAAAAAAATTGGTAATCTCTATGAAAATTGTTTTCAATTCTTCTCCTTTACTCTTTTTGTCTAGGTTAGGATTTTTGGAAAAATTCCTAGATTCTAAAGATAGCGTGTTCTATGTTCGCTGTACCAATCGCTATCGGGATACAGATATTCATATTCTTTCCGTTCTCTTTCCCTTCTTTCTTCTGGCGATTCTCTTCGCTCTCTTTCTAATCGTTCTCTTTCTGCGGCTTCTCTTTGTTCTTTGTGATATTTTAGGCTGGCTTCTATATACTTTTCAGCTACCTGTTTAAACTCAGGAAATATGGTGGCAAGCTTGTTTAATTTTGATTCTTTTTCATATTCCGGTTGTTTACCTGGTTCAGAAACAAGGTTAGAAACATACTTATCAAATACATATTTAAACTCAGGCAAAGTAGCAAGAAACTCCTTTAACCTGTCCATTGTATCATAACTAAAACCGAGACTTGCAGGCTGGCAGGGAATCCACCGACTAATTGCAAACTGAAAATCTGGGTACTTATCTAGGAGCATCCTAACATCGGCAACAGATAAACCTCCGTCAAGCATCTGTAACCATTGCTGGCGAACAGAATTTCGTTGGACAGGATCAGTAATGTGGTCAAAACAGTTATCGTAGGGCGTTGACATATTTTTTTCTCCGAATCACCCATAATCTTATTTTAACCGTTCAGGGGGCGGTTATCAAGTAGCCATTAGTTTTGTAATGGGGATTTATGCTCCGCTCCAAAAACTTTTCGCCTTAAGGCAAGGTTTTAGACCCGATTTTTTCGATAAAAGCAGACTACGAGAGAATTTTTCGCAGCACTAAAGCTATGTAAGAATCATCGCTTTAAGGGGTGACATTTTCTGTTTCTGCTGGTTGAATTTCTGGCATTTCTACTTTAATTAAACTCACTCTAGCACGATAAAGTAGTTTTTCCCCATGACGATAGCCCCGATAACGAACTAAAACGGGTGTACCGATTGCTGCTTGACCATCGATCAATTGATGGATTTGCGGATCATAACTAACATGATCACCGACACTGTCAATTGGTTGCACTCCCCAGCGCTCCAGTAACTGCATAATCGGTTTAACTAGGGAGAGGATTTTGACGGCTGCTAGGTCGGGATTTTTGCGGGCAACGGCCTCGGCCGTAGGCCATTGAACTAACCAAGATTCGATCGCTTCGATGCTTTGACGTTGAAATTCTGCGGCTAATTCTTCTTTTTGCTTGTCTAATTTTTGCTGTAAATTTTGATACTCTTGTTCGAGAATTTTTGATTCCCCTGAACGATCCTCTGTCCCCATCGTCGGGATTTGAAAATGAGCAAGGAGATCGCTAACTGGCAGCTGCAGCCCATTAGCTAATTTCACCAAAGATTCAGAGGATAATTTGGCGATTAAGCCATGGCGAACTCTCTGCAATTGCCAAGAAGATAGACCCGATAACCGACTCAATTCTTCCAGATTTTTACAGCCAATTTCTGCCATTAACTGCTCTAATTTTTGCCGATGATATTTATATAAGGACTCATTCATGGGAATTCTCAGCTTAAGCGATGTGTTTAGCTAAAACGGATTTAGGGGCGCGACGAACTCGACAGAGAATTGTTTCTTTACCGAGACGCTGATGAGCGGCAAAGCGATGGCAACCGGAAAAACCGTAGTAGTTACCATCCACCTCCAAAACATCGATCGGTTCTCGTAATCCCTCCTCAGCGATCGATTGCATCAACTGATTAACTTTTTCGGGATCGGTTTGTCGCGGTAAAGGACGACGAATTTGGGACAGAGGAATGTTTTTAATTTCCATAGTGTCTTCACTATAGCACATTTAGGCTAAACTGAAGATAAGTTGACTCGGTTGCTGATGCAGTGGTCTGTCTCGGTGCTGGCAGTTTTCTTGACACAGACAAGATTTTATCACCCAATCCTCTCCTTTTCTGACTATGACTATTCCTCCTATCAATGAAAAAATTATCCGGCAAAATAGCACCAATGCTTCCTATCAGCGCGGTCAATATTATTACGATAGCGGTGCAGTTATTTCTCTTTGGCAACGGGGGCAAAATCTACAAGCTTTAGTGAATGGTAGTGAGGTTAAACCCTATCGAGTTGCCATGGATTTTAACCAAGATAATCTTGAGAATGTCTCCTGTTCCTGTCCCTACGATTACGAGGGTTGGTGTAAGCATATTGTGGCGGTTTTGTTAACCTGTTCTCGTCAACCAGAATTAATTATCAAAAAAGCCTCTCTAGAGGAGTTATTGACACCGATCGATGAAAGTAAAATAAGAAAATTACTTAATCATTTAGTGGCTAAACACCCAGAAATTATTGAGACAATTGATAAATTTTTATTTCCAGCTACCCCAGTTAATAAAGCGGGAGGTAAGATAACTATTAATGTCAAAGCTTATCGTAATACTGTCCGTAATGAACTGCGGCAATCCCTGCGAGCGATCGAAGAAGATTACTGCGAAGAAGATCCAATTTCTGATGAAATTTATGCCCTGGTGGATGAGGCCCAAGATTATTATCAAAAGGGAGAACCGGATAACGCAATCGCTATTTTAGAAGCAATTATTAGCGCCTGTATCGAGGAATGGGATGATTTAGAAAATTACGGTGCTGTCAATGATGATTTAAGTGCCAGAATCGATCAAGTTTTAACTGCGGCAATTTTAAGTAAAGAATTTAATCCCCAAGAAAAGCAAGATTTAAGGGAAAAGATCGAGCAATGGCAAGATGAATGGAGTGCCGATTTTGAGATGAGTTTAGCAGCCTTACAACAGGGATGGGATGATCCAATTTTAGAGAAGATTTTACGGGGAGAATCGGCTAATTTTTCAGAAATGTGGTCAGGGAATATCCCCGATTATGCCCAAACATTAACTTCTATTCGCTTAGAAATTTTCGAGCAGCAGGAAAAAGATCAGGAGTATTTGAATCTAGCTTTAGCTTCAGGACAAGTGGTAGAATACCTAACTAAGTTAGTCTATCTTGATCGCATTGACGAAGCGATGGCAGCGGCAAAAAATATGATAACTAAAAACGATGAAGCCTTCTTTTTTGCCAAAGCTTTACGGGATGAATCCGCACCAGAATCCGCCCTAATAATTGCCCGAAGTGGTCTAAATTTCCCAGGAAATTATTATTATCAATTAGCTCTCTGGACAAGTGAACTAGCGCAATCTTTAGGGGATATAGATACAGCTTTGGCTGCTAGAATTAAGGCATTTCAAGACCAACCTTCCTTTTCCCATTACCAAAAAATTGAGTCTTTAGCGGGGGAAGATTGGCCCGATTTAAAATTAGACTTGTTAGATTACTTGCGCAAGTTTAGCGGTGGACGTTCCACAGAGGCTAAAATCGATATATTTCTCCACGAAAATTTAGTTAGAGATGCAATTAAAGTCGTTTCTGATAATTCCTATGTGCAGTCTCACCTAATTTGGCGGATAATGGATGCGGCTGCTACCGTCGATCCTAACTGGGTGATCGATCGCGCGTGTCCTCCTGCGGAAAAGATACTCGACGAAAAAAAGGCTGATCGCTACGAAGAAGCGATTAAATGGCTGAAAAAAGCTCGTAATGCCTTTTATATGTCAGGAAGACGGGAAGAATGGCAAACTTATCGGGAAAGTTTAATTAAGGAACACGGACGCAAATCGAAATTTATGGGGTTATTTAAACATCAGGATTTACAATGATTTAAGCTTCTAAGCTAAGACCCATTTTAACCGCCTATCCTTAGAGCAGCTGAATCTCCCCCACCCCCCCTACCCCCCGACATCGGGGGGGGTTTCCTCTTGCCTTATCTCCACAAGCAATTTAAATACTTAACAGCTTCGCCGTCAGTTATCGGCTAAAATTGTGCTGTTTTTAGCTTGTAGAGCGGAAATTATCCTAATCTTAGGCCTAGTGACATTTCGGGGCAAAGTGGAGTATAATGGAAGATTGGTCTAAACTTATCTCCAGACTACTTATACTGAATATTCATTGTCAAAAAATATGACTGAAACTATTCGCTTTTTGATGTGTTCTCCCGATCATTACGATGTGGATTATGTGATTAATCCTTGGATGGAGGGCAACATTCACAAATCTTCCCAGGAAAAAGCTAGGCAACAATGGCAGCAGCTTTATCATGTTCTCAAAGATCGGGCGCTCGTGGATTTAGTCACACCAGAAAAAGGCTGGCCTGACATGGTTTTTACCGCTAATGCAGGTTTAGTTCTGGAAAAAATAGTCGTTCTCAGTCGCTTTTTACACAAAGAAAGACAGGGAGAAGAACCCTATTTTAAACAGTGGTTTGAAGATAACGGTTTTACAGTTCACGAACTGCCCAAAGATTTACCCTTTGAAGGTGCAGGAGACGCACTATTAGATCGGGAAGGACGTTGGTTATGGGCAGGATATGGCTTTAGAACTGAGTTAGATTCTCACCCTTTAATCGCTAAATGGCTCGATATCGAGGTTTTATCCCTACGTTTAATCGATGAACGTTTTTATCACCTTGATACCTGTTTTTGTCCCCTTAGTGGCGGTTATCTACTCTACTATCCCGATGCTTTTGATGCCTATTCTAATCGGTTAATTGAGTTAAAAATTCCCGAAGAAAAACGCATTATCGTTGAAGAAGCTGATGCGGTTAACTTTGCTTGTAATGCAGTGAATATCGGTGAAGTAATCGTCATGAATAAAATTAGTGACGATTTACAATATAAGTTAGTGTCAAAAGGCTTTGAAGTGGTACAAACTCCCCTAACGGAGTTCTTAAAAGCAGGAGGAGCCGCTAAATGTTTAACCCTGCGTACCACGGAACCCTTAATTCCAGACCATCACGCTAATGTCACCATTGAAAGTCGCATTCTCCAGTTAGAAGGTCATCTGCTCGACGCGGGAATTATGAATAAAGCTCTCGATGTTGTGGTGGGAAATGGGGGCAGCTTCAAGGTTTTAAACTTCACCTTAGGGATTGAGCGCCAAAGTACCTCCTCGGCCGAAGTGCGCGTTTCTGCACCCTCTCACGAGGTAATGGAGGAGATCATGGTACAATTGATCGACCTCGGTGCGGCCGCTCGTCCCCAAGAAATCTGTGATGTCAATACCGCCATTGTCGCTCAAGATGGGGTCGCTCCCGATGATTTTTATGTCAGCACCATCTATCCCACGGAAGTGCGGGTTAACTGTGAATGGGTGCGGGTGGAAAATCAACGCATGGATGCAGCCATCGTCGTCACTGAAAGTCCGGAAGGCAAAACCGCGAAATGTACTCTGCTGCGGGATTTAAAAGCTGGCGATCGCGTCATGGTGGGAGTTGAGGGCATCCGTACTATCCGACAGGCGGAATCCAGGGAACAACGCAACAGCACTCAGGAATTTACCTTTATGGGTGCGGGGGTTTCCAGCGAGCGCCGAGTCGAGTTAACCGTGGAGCAGATTGCCTGGGAAATGCGCCAAATTCGCGACCAGGGCGGTAAAGTGGTAGTAACGGCAGGTCCGGTGGTCATTCACACTGGAGGAGCGCAACATCTCTCCCGTTTAATCCGCGATGGTTACGTTCACGCTTTACTGGGGGGAAATGCGATCGCAGTTCACGACATGGAACAGGCGATCATGGGTACTTCTTTAGGGGTAGATATGCAGAAAGGCATCCCGGTGCGCGGTGGCCATCGTCACCACCTCAAGATTATCAACCTCATCCGTCGCCACGGCAGCATCGCCAAAGCTGTATCGGCCGGGGTATTGACAAAAGGCGTAATGTATGAATGCGTCAAGAATAATGTCCCCTTCAGTTTGGCCGGTTCAATTCGCGATGATGGTCCGCTTCCGGATACGGAGATGGATTTAATTAAAGCACAGGAAGAATATTCCCGCTTAATTCAAGGTGCAGACATGATTCTCATGCTCTCTAGTATGCTCCATTCCATCGGTGTGGGCAATATGACACCGGCGGGGGTGAAAATGGTCTGTGTTGATATTAACCCGGCCGTGGTGACAAAATTAAGCGATCGAGGTTCCGTAGAATCCGTCGGTATCGTCACCGATGTGGGTTTATTCCTGAGTCTGTTAACCCAACAGTTGGATAAGTTAACCCGTCCCTTGGTAGAAACGGTTTAAAACCAATACTCTAAAACATAAAACTTATGAGCTTTGGGGGTATTTAAACCCCCTTTTTTGGGACTATTAACCCCTATCTCTATAGGTGAGTTAGCAATGGGTAACTAGAATAATAAAGGAGAACCATTGCCGAAAAACGAGAACGTTATGCCAGAAGAAACTATTTGGATTATCACCGCAGAAGATACCCCCGTCACCCCCGATAAAGATGCGAAAAGAAACGACACCTATGACAATCCCTGGGACACGAGGAAAACTATCACCGCAGCTGCGACTCGTGGCGTAAAAGTGAGCATAGAGAAGCTAGAGACAGAACTTTCCCATTTTCTCCAGCTTATCGGCAAAGTCTTCAATCAAGCACAGAAACAGGTCAACCAACAAACCGGTTTTAAACTCGATGAAGTAGAGCTTTGCGTAGAGATTACCGGAGAAGGTGAAGTAAAATTGTTAGGGACGGGGATTAAGACTGGCACTAAAGGCGGATTAACCCTAAAATTCAAGCGAGACGAGAAAAACACACCGACCGCAGACTAATGGCGAACTGGGCATTTATCATCGGCATTACAGCCTATAAACAGGGACACTTTAACAAGCTAGATTGCGCCATCGAAGACGCGAAGGCTATGTTTCGCTATTGTAAAGAAGAAGCCAAGTTTGACGAAGTTTTCCTCTTTACCGATGATTCTGACTCCATTAAAACGCCTAGCGGTACTTTTCTAGAAACGAAACCCACCGCCACAAATTTAAAAATCTTCCTCCATGAATTTTTCGAGTCCCCGCAGTTGGAGACGGGGGATAACTTCTGGTTTTTCTTCAGTGGCCACGGATTACGACATCAGGAACAGGATTACCTCGTTCCCCACGATGGACACTCCCAATTGCTCCCAGATACCACCATTTCTCTCACCTATCTCACCCAACGCTTACGCAAATGCGGCGCGGATAATATCATTCTGTTGTTGGACTCTTGCCGGAACGAGACGCGATTCGGCAATAAATCCGCGGGAGGAAAACCCCAACAGGGAGTGATTACCATCGCTTCCTGTAGTCCGGGGGAAGAATCCTATCAAATTCCCGCTTTGGGAATGAGTTCGTTTACCTACGCGCTTCTGGAGGCTTTGCGAATTGAGGGGGAAAGGAATTGCGCGACG
Organism: Microcystis sp. BLCC-F209; assembly: GCF_041928595.1. Lineage (NCBI taxonomy): Bacteria > Bacillati > Cyanobacteriota > Cyanophyceae > Chroococcales > Microcystaceae > Microcystis > Microcystis sp. BLCC-F209. The sequence continues at coordinate 13,323 of NZ_JBHFLL010000176.1, read as the reverse complement.
GTGGAGAGACTTTGTAATCATCTATTCCATCGAGTTCCGGAAATCAACCGACAATACAACAAACCCCCGCAGACTCCCCACTCCACCGTCGAACCAAACTACAAGAATCATCTGATTCTGTTACCGAAACAAGCAACTATCACCGATATCGCGTTACTGCGAGAGGAAGCGTTAGATTTAGAAGGTGAAGGGAGACTAGAAGAAGCAAAACAGTTAATGAGGCGAGTATTAGCCTTAGACCCCACGAATCCGAAGGTTTTAAAAGTTTATGACCGGATTACCCTGAAACTAGCACAACAACCCGTCCCACCGTCCCCTAAAACGGAACCGATAAATGGTGAGTCGGCGAAAACGATAACAGAAACCCCGAAACCCGCAGCACCGAAACTGGAAGAAATCGAACTTAAAAGCGAGAAAGGAATCGATTATCGGAACTTAGAAGATTTATTAAAACGGCAGCAATGGATGCAAGCGGACTATGAAACCGCGACAGTGATGCTACAGGTAGCTAACCGAACGAACGAAGGATGGCTACGGATAGAGGATATCGATAATTTTCCCTGCGAGGATTTGCGAACCATTGACCAATTATGGGTTAAATATAGTGGCGGTCGCTTTGGTTTTTCCGTGCAGGCGAAAATCTACCGCGAACTCGGTGGGACGCGGGAGTATAATGAAAGAGTTTGGAACGCTTTCGGAGATAGAGTAGGCTGGCGAGTGAATGATAGATGGATATACTACACGGATGTTACTTTTGACCTAAAAGCACCCCTAGGACACCTCCCTATGGTTCGGGCATTTAGGGTACGGTGGTTAGTATTTGGGTTTCGTGGAGGGCTCTCTTCTCTCGCGTCGAGACTTGTAAAATGTAACATATAAAGGTAACAGCCAATTTTTAAGAATTGTATCGGAGGGAAAACCAAATGCTAGAAATTAACAAAAACTATGTATTAGACAAAGATCAAAAGCCGATTGCCGTTCAGATTCCCATTGCTGAATTTGAAAAAATCGAAGAAATCCTAGAGGATTACGGACTAGGAAAACTCATCGAAGAAGTTGAAAATGATCAAATCTTAGACAAAGAAAAAGCCTTACAATATTTAGAATTGCTTAAAAATAAAAATGTGGAAGGTTGAATACAACAAGAGATTTTTAAAAGAATTAACCTCTTTGCCAAAAGACATACAATCTCGTATTGAGTTGATCGTATTTTCCGAATTAGAAACTGACAATCCTTTTGAATTAGGCTATCTCGATAAAATGAAAGGACATAAAGATAAATATAAAATTAGAGTTGCAGATTATAGGATTGGCCTGACTATTGATAAACCCAATCAAACCATCATCTGTCAACGGGTCGCACATCGTAGAGAAATTTACAAAACTTTTCCTTGATAGAAAAATACCGCTATCTTTATCTGTCAATTACTTTCTAATCATTTTAATCGATGAACAGGGGAATTGGAACTTTGAATTATGAAAAAATCACCTTCGGAAATGACTAACGCAGAACTCCGTCAGTATCTTTCGGAACATCGAAATGAAGAAGCTATTTTTAGTGAAGCACTAGAAGTATTATTAAGCCGAAAAAAAGACGGGTTTAACTATCCCGCACCTCAAACGATGTCCTATAAAGAAATAGAAACGATTTTCAAGGAAAAATTAAATCAAATAATTGAGGAATAGAAATCGTGCGTTATGCGATTATTATCGAAAAAGCTGAAAATAACTATTCCGCTTATGTTCCCGATTTACCCGGTTGTGTTACTACCGGTAAAACCCTAGAGGAAATCGCAGAAAATATGAAAGAAGCAATTCAATTTCATCTGGATGGATTACAAGAGGAAGGGCTGCCAATTCCCCAACCAGCCACCTATTGCCAGTATATCGAAGCGTAACCGATCACCTGCATCCTGTCCGCGACTTTTATCTGTTAACATGGAACTGTAAACATATTACTAATGCTCAAATTCAGAAAAAACTTCTCAATATATGCGCGGATTTCGGCTACAAATTACCGCTAATCTGTACACCTTACGAGTTAATGGGAGAATGAGCTATGTGGGAAGATGAAATACTCGAAGAAATTCATAAGATTAGAGAAGAACACGCCAAGTCTTTCAACTACGATATAAAAGCGATTTGCGCCGATTGGAGGGAGAGACAAGGGAAAAGTGGTAGAAAATTAGTTCGGTTAAATACCGCCCAAAACATGACAAAAAATAGCGAAAATGATACTATTGAGAGAACCAAATGCTAGAAATTAACAAAAGCTATGTATTAGACAAGGATCAAAAGCCGATTGCCGTTCAGATTCCCATTGCTGAATTTGAAAAAATCGAAGAAATCCTAGAGGATTACGGACTAGGAAAACTCATCGAAGAAGTTGAAAATGATCAAATCCTAGACAAAGAAAAAACATGGCAATACTGCCGGTATATACTGTAAAATCTATTTTATAGAAGTCTATAAAGAAATTGGCTAAATTACAATATAAATGCCTTATTTAAATCCCAATGCGACAATCCCACCAGCTAAATTAACCCGGTATTTGCTAGTTTTACAACCCAAAGATGATAAATCAGGCTTTCTGGCACAAGCGGGATATAATTTAGACAACTGGCAGGTATTGGAACAAGATTTAAGACGTATTCTTCTCAACGAGGCCACCTTAAATAAACAAACAAAGTTCGGTGATATTTATGAAATTAAAGGACTTTTACAAGGGGTGAACGGGATAAACTTACGAGTCTCTACCTATTGGATTATCGACTCACTTACGAAAGAAACAAGATTTGTGACTTTATTACCAGATTAAAAGAGTTAGACTATGAAATTTGATATGTTTTCCGAAGTTCAATTAACCGAAGATTTGCCAGAATCTAATTTGTCTCGTGGCACTCACGCGATTATCGTGGATTATTGTCCTCGACCCGAAGGCCAAGAGGATGGCTATGTTTTAGAAGTGTTAAATAATCAGGGAAAAGCCTATACAGTTATCGCTGTAGAAGTTTCCAAGATTGAATCAATTCAAAATCTTAAACAGGATGAATTGCAAATTATATAATTCTGTTATTCTTAGTGGATTTAATCCCCCATCCTAGCAATGGCGAAATGGGAGCAATTTTAGAGGTTTTTAACGCTCTCGGTGAGTCAATTTCAGTAGTAACCTTTGGGGTGGTTGGGTTTCGCTTAAACAATCGAATTGAGCCATTTTCGACCCAGTATTGTTTCGCTCAACCCAACCTACAATAATTGCTTATATTAATTTCTGATTAATTGCCAATTCATTGCCGACACAAGAGTTAAAGCGATAACAATTCATTGCTGTATGTAACAATATAAGAGGAGTGCGATCGCTGATCTTGTAGGGTGCGAAAACGCGCGTGTAACGCACCGCTAATGTTTGGGATAAAATGGAGAAGTTTCAATGCGATCAAGTGCGATCGCTCTGAGAAATGATCGAGGTCAAGCATGACAGTGCAATAACTTCGTTACAGAGATAGGATAGTAGAATAGAGGGGGCTACCATACCGCTGCTTCAGGCTTTAATTTAGTCTTGTCGATCAGTTATTATCATGAAAGAAAAAGTGTACTTGGATTCCACGGTTCCGAGTTATTACTTTGATGAGCGTGAAGCTCTAAAAACTTTTACCGAAATCACAAGGAAGTGGTGGTCGGAGATGTCCAGTTATTATGATTTATATATTTCGGATGCCGTGCTTCAAGAACTAACCAACGGAAACTATCCGCGTAAAGCTGAAATTATTCATTTGGTTTCGAGGATTCCTTTACTACCGCCGACTTCTGCTCTTGAACAAGTTGTCGAGTTTTATCTTGCCTATGCCAGCTATTTCGACATTCAATATCTCGTTACTTGGAATTGCAACCACCTAGCGAATGCTAACAAACGGAAGCATATTCGCGTTATCAATGCCCGCCTTGGTTTGTCAACACCTGAAATTGTCACACCACTTGAACTATTCAAAGAGGAGAATAACTTATGATCCACTCAGAGATTTTGCAAGAAAAAGATAAAACTCAAACAAGATTATCGGAGGAATGCACGTCTATCCATGACTATTTAGTTAAGTCTCGCATTGCTGCGGAAAAGGCTGCGGAATCCTACGGGTTTACTCTCAAGTATGCTGAAGAAATTCATAAAATTCGAGAAGAACACACCAAAGCTTTCAACGTCAACACAACAGCCTCTTAGGTTGGCTTGAGCGAAACGCTATAGATTGATTCTGATTAATTGCCAATTCATTGCCAACACAAGAGTTAGGGCGATAATGATTCATTGCTGTATGTAACAATACAGAATAAGTTTATCTCAGGAGTTCCACAGTGATTAAAGAGCTAGACCGTATTACTGTTAATCCACAAATATGTCTTGGACAGCCAACGATTCGAGGAATGCGTATCACTGTAGGATTTGTTCTGAAACTGTTGGCTAGTCAGTTATCTATTCAGGAAGTCTTAGAGGCTTATCCAGAGTTAGAAGAGGAAGATATTCGTCAGGCTCTTAATTATGCAGCTTGGGCTGTATCCGATTATATCGTTAGCTTCACTTCGGCATGATTTCTTATTCCGAGGCTCTGCCTTAGAACACCATATCTAAGGCTCTACCTTAAACCAGTATTCAGGTAGAAACTGAAGGGAGCGTTCCCCGGTAGAATATGGGAACGGGATAAAATTGTCAAATCCATATCTTCTCGTGAATCGATTAAAATATAGTTATTAATTAATATCCATCTCACAACAATTTAAATCATGAAAGGTATTCAGTATATTGTCGATGAAACAGGAGAAAAAACAGCAGTTGTTATCGATCTAAAAGAATGGGGTCAACTGTGGAATGAGTTTTATCAAAATTTACTCGATCGCTCTCCCGTAAACGAAGACTGGATAAATCGATCGCCTTTTCGAGAAAAATTAGATCAAGCTCTGACATGGAATGCTAATCATCCACCGCAGTTATCAGATCTAGAATCCCTAGAGAGCAAACTCGACAATCATGAGTGAGGTTTTACTTGATCTAAACAACCCGATTTTTCAGCGAGATTTATTCAATTTACCCAAAAGTGAAGCATTATCCGCTCTGAAAACTTTCAGGAAAATTTCTCAACTAACTTGGGAGCAGTTATATCAAGATCAAGGATTAAAATGGGAGAAGATTAATTCTAAAAAAGGTCAAAAAGGAGAAACCTTGTACAGTTTTAGAATCACGCAAAAATGTAGAGCAATTGCTACTAGAGAAGGTGATTATTTACGAATACTTTCTTTACATTCCGATCACGATTCAGCTTATCAATAATAATCTAGAGAACTTTTAGAGGAACTCCAAATGCTAGAAATTACCAAAAACTATGTATTAGACAAAGATCAAAAGCCGATTGCTGTTCAGATTCCCATTGCTGAATTTGAAAAAATCGAAGAAATCCTAGAGGATTACGGACTAGGAAAACTCATCGAAGAAGTTGAAAATGATCAAATCCTAGACAAAGAAAAAGCCTTACAATATTTAGAGTTGCTTAAAAACAAAAATGTGGAAGGTTGAATACAACAAGAGATTTTTAAAAGAATTAGCCTCTTTGCCAAAGGACATACAATCTCGTATTGAGTTGATCGTATTTTACCAGTTAGAAACTGACAATCCTTTTGAATTAGACTATCTCGATAAAATGAAAGGACATAAAGATAAATATAAAATTAGAGTTGCAGATTATAGGATTGGCCTGACTATTGATAGACCCAATCAAACCATCATCTGTCAACGAGTCGCACATCGTAGAGAAATTTACAAAACTTTTCCTTGATAGAAAGATACTGCTATCTTTATTTGTCAGTTGCTTATCTTTTCTCTACCAACCGATATACCTATTCCGCTATGATAGCCGACTCAAAATTATTTATATTTTAGTGCGATCGCTAATCTTGTAGCTAATCTTGTAGTGGACTGTTTCAGCTAATTTGGTGTATTAGAAAAATGCTATAAATTCTATAATCTAGGACTTTAAGCCGAAATCTATTGCCCTATTTTAGCTGAAATAGTCCACTACTGGACTACACACTAACTTTTATCTCATCGGTAAAGATTGCAATCCAAAACAGAGACCTTGACAGACTCGTGTTAGGAAATTTAAGTCCAAAGTAGCGATTGTATCCCGAGAACTATGATAATAGGGATTACGCATATTAGCCGTATCTGTCACCATAATTGCCGAATAACCGCGACTCCAAAAAGGAGAATGATCGCTGCGTCGAGTATCGGGGACGATATAACCTCCAAAAATTACGGGCAACCACTCGCAGGGAGTCTGATTTTCCCGCAGGACTCGACTGAGAAAATTTAAATCCTTGCGGGTTTTGAGATTGCCAATCAAAGCGATAAAATCCCCAGTGTTGGGATAAAAATATTCTAGAAAAGCTGGATATTTTTGAGAATGGGGATTTTTATCACAGTAACCGAGCATTTCTAAGGATAACATTAACCTTAAATCCTGCTTAGTTTGTTTTAATTTTTCTGCGTAGGCAATGCTCCCCAGTAATCCGTATTCTTCTAGATCGAAGGCAATTAAACGAATTGGATAATTAGCCTGATTCTCCCCAAAAAACCTCGCTAATTCTAATAATACCGCTAATCCCGTGGCGTTATCGTCAGCCCCCGGCGACCCCGGCACCGTGTCATAATGAGCGCCAATTAAAATCGGAGGTTTTTGACTGTTGTTAGGCAAATCCAAGATTAAATTTTCGTAATTTTTTCCCTGAAAATGGAAAAAATGTGATTCAACTTTTCCCCAATTGCCTAACTCTTGCCGCAGGTATTCTCGCACATAAAAATGTCCTTGACTAGAGAAAAAAGGGTTTCTTTCTCGGACAATTTGTTCTAGGTGTTGGCTTAAGCGATCGCTAAGAAGATCAAACATTGATGGCAGCAGATAATTTAATCAAAAGAGCCAATGGATAGAGAAACTGAGGGAAAAATCGGGGAGAATAATAATTGTTAATTATAAAATATTCTGTGGAGCTAAAATCATGACAAATCTCCAGTTGACTAGCTATGAGTGTATCGTTGTTGGGGCGGGATTAGCGGGATTAATCGCCGCGCGGAATCTCCAGAGGCAAGGTCATCAAGTTCTGGTGATCGAAGCGCGAAATCGTTACGGTGGCAGAATGTCTGGTCAATATCTCCCCTCCGGACAGTGGATCGATCGAGGTGGTCAGTGGGTGGGCCCAACCCAAGAGCGTTTTTTAGCCCTCCTTGATGAGTATCAAATACGTCGTTTTCCCTCTCCCAATCAGGGAAAAACCGTTCTAGTGTTCAACAACAAACGCTATGAATTTAATGGTTTTTTTCAAGGTTTCCACGAGGGAGAAGTACCCGATATCGGCGCAGCAGAATGGCAAGATGCGATGTCAGCATGGGCGCGTTTTCAAGAACTAGCCAAAACCCTACCTTCAGGTTATCCCCAAAGCAACGATCACACCAAAAAACTAGACAGTAAAACTTTTGCCCAGTGGATTGAAGAAAACACCAGCACAGATTTTGGTCAATGGTATTTTGCTTATATGGCCCGTGCCGTCGGGTTTCTCGGGCCAGCCGAACCCCAACAAGTCTCACTGCTGCACGTTCTTTGGGGACAAAATTGCGCCGCTCAAGCTGAACATCCAGAAGCCGAACTGATCCATGGCGGAGCCGGACAAATTCCCGACAAGATCGCGGCGGAATTAGGAGAGCGAATTCGACTGGGGGAACCGGTTGTTCGCCTTAATTATGACTCGGCCGGCGTGACCATAGAAACCAGCCAGAACACTTTTACTGCGAAATTTGCCATCATTGCCATGCCGCCCCATCTTGCCGGCCGCATTATTTATCATCCCCCGCTGCCACCCCAGCGAGAACAACTAACCCAACGAGTACCGATGGGATGCTGCGCTAAAGTCCTGATTTCCTATGAGCGACCTTTCTGGCGAAAACAGGGACTAGCGGGACTTGCCCAAGGAAATTGTCAATGGTTGGAACTCTGTGCTGATAGTTCCGATCCCGAAACCGGCGTCGGGGTAATCGCCACCTTTGTGGTTGGCGATCGCTATATTCGTTGGCGCTCCATGAGTAGTCCGGCGCGTCGTGCCGCCGTCCTCTCGGATTTAGCTATTTATTTCGGTCAAGAGGCTCTTTTCCCGATCAGTTACGATGAGGTGGATTGGCCCGGGGATCCCTGGACTGGTGGAGCATATTCCGCTTTTATGCCCCCCGGAGTCTGGACAAGTTTCGGCGAGGCTCTTTTTACTCCCGTCGGACCGATTCACTGGGCCGGCACAGAAATGGCTGATCGCTGGCCGGGATTTTTTGAGGGAGCGATCCGCACCGGTGAGGCAGCGGCCGATCGAATCGCCTTGCTTTTACGGGAAAAATGAGCATCTACAGGGCTAGGACACTTTTTAGGTCAAAAAAGTCATCATAGTCAATTTTCGTGGATAATAGGGCAAAAAAATCCTAAATCATCACTATTTCGCCTTGGTAATGTTCGACGAAATATTGGACACGATGACGATATTCTTTAATTGTCCGATCGACCCATTCCCGCTGCTCACTGTTAGCATAGATATGTACTAAAGGTTCTCCGGCATCGGGTAAAATCAACACCCAGTCATCATTAAGGGGATTAATCACCTTCACCCCATCGATTAACTCTAGATTATCGGTAGCGTGAGTCTCCACCAGATAGCGCATCAAGGATCCCTTTACTTTCCAAGGACAACGCACCGCCGTATTCTTATTGTAAATGCGCGGTAACTCAGCCCGCACCTGAGCTAGAGAACGTTCCTGAATGGTTAACATCTCCAAAAGTTTCGCCACGCTGAACATGGCATCGAACCCGGGATGTAATTGCGGAAAAATAAACCCAGTTTGCCCAGAGCCTCCTAAAACCACGTTAGGATTGGTTTGACATCCTTCCATTAAAGCGCTAGGACTGGCTTTTGTCCGCACCACCCGGCCATCGTGACGACGCGCGATCTGTTCCACGGCACTAGAAGCATGAACCGGCACTACCACTGTACCGCGAGGATGGGCGGTCAGAATTGTGTTCACCATTAAAGCAGTTAATTGTTCCCCGCGAATCGATAAACCACTCTCATCGACGAGGACTAATTGTTCCCCGTTGGCCGAAACTTGTACCCCTAAGTTCGCTTTCAGGGCCTCCACCACATGGCCCAATTGATGGATTAGTAACTCTCTTTCCTGCATGGAAAGGGCATTCTGACGTAAACTGGCATTGAGAACCACGGCATCACAGCCAAATTTGGCCAGTAATTCCGGTAAAATTGCTCCTGAGACTCCGTAGGCGTAATCAATGACGATTTTGGAGCTACTATTGCGAATAGCCTCCACATTTAGCTGAGTTTCAAAGGTTTTGCGGTAATTATCGAGAATATCAGCCGGATAGGACATACTGCCGATTTCCTGCATTCCCACCCGTCGCAGATCTTCTTTGAAATAGGCCCCTTCGATTTTCTTTTCCCTAGCTTTGGAAACATTAATCCCTTTTTCGTCTAAAAACTCGATTAAGAGAAAATCCGGGCGATCGGGGTGAATACGAACGTGAATGCCACCGACTACGTTTAATTTAGCCACTAAAGTCCGCGAAATCGGTAAAGCATTCGCTTGTAGGTTTTGGATATTCACCCCCACGGACATTAAACCGGCAATCAGCGATCGACTGACCATGCGCGAGACACTACGTTGATCTCGGGAGACGATTACCGTTGACCCCGGTTTTAGAATGGAACCGTAGGATGCCCCCAATTTAACGGCGAATTCGGGCGTGATATCGATGTTAGCGAGGCCCGATACTCCTCGTTGACCAAAGAGGTTTTTATGGGCAGTATTTCCCCAAATCAGGTTAATATTGAGGATGGCTCCCGATTCGATCTGTTTACTCGGCCAGACTCTTACCCCGGAATTGATCTGCGCTTCTTCCCCCACGATCGATAATTGTCCAATCACCGCACCTTCGTGTACCTGGGCCCGTCGATCGATTCTGGTTCCCCTAGCGATCGTACAAGCGGCTAAATTGACCTCATCTCCGATCACTACACCATTCCAGAGGATGGGACGTTTCAGATCGGAACCTGCACCGATGGTGACATTATCGCCGATAACCGAACCCCTCTCGATCAGAACATTTGCACCAATGCGGCAATGATTGCCGATCATGGCCGGTGCCTCGATCTGGGCGCTAGGATCGATATAGGTATTAGTGCCGACCCACACCCCGGGGGATTTTTCTCGATAGGGAAATTCTAGGTTAACTTTGCCGGATAAAGCGTCGTATTGCGCTTCTCGGTAGGCCTCCAGATGACCGACATCGCACCAATAACCATCGGCCACATAACCATACATAGGTTCGCCCCTTTGCAGCAGCAGCGGAAACAAATCTTTAGAAAAGTCGGCTTCTTCTTTGTAGGGGAGATAATCGAGGACTTCTGGTTCGAGAATATAGGTTCCGGTGTTGACAGTATCGGAAAAAATCTCACTGGTGGATGGTTTTTCGATAAAACGGCGAATTCTGCCTTCTTTGTCGGTAATCACTACCCCAAATTCGATCGGATTGGCAACCCGCGTCAGCACGAGGGTTGCTTTCGAGTTTTTGCTTTTATGGAATGCGATCGCTTTTTGCAGGTCAAAATCGGTGATACTATCGCCACTAATTACCAGAAAGGTATCATCTAACCATTCGGCAATATTTTTCACACATCCTGCGGTGCCTAGGGGTTGATCCTCCTCCACTGCGTAGGTGATTTTTACTCCAAAGTCGCTGCCGTCTTGAAAGTAGTCCCGCAGGACATCGGGGAGATAGTGCAGGGTGGTGATAATTTCAGTAATGTCATGCTTTCGTAGTAAATTAATAATATGTTCGGCGATCGGACGGTTGAGGATCGGTACCATCGGTTTGGGAAGATCACAAGTAAGCGGACGTAATCTTGTCCCCGAACCACCTGCCATTAATACCGCTCGCATAATTTCCTCCCAAGGCTATCTTTTCGCCGTTTTTAAATAGTTTTTGCAAATTATGGCTTTAGTTTCCCGACCTCGATCGAGCTAGTTCCTAACCGGCATTCTAACACCGTCCCCCCGATTCAGGACAATATTTTCTTTTCCCAAGCTGGCAAAACCCAAGCTTAAAATGGGAGATGTGAACTGTCTAAATCCAAGGATGAGATGACATGAGACTGGTTGTTTTTCTCTTAATAATTGTTTACGGTGTCGGTGGTTGGAAATTCTGGAATGGATACAGAAGCACTAATTTTAGTTCCAGTTTACCCAATCGTTTGGCTCTAACCCTGTTCTGGCCGCTTCTGTTGGCTGTTAATCCCGCCTATCGCAAGAATTTTCAAAAAGCCCTCAAGGGTAAATAAAATTAACATACTGCCAAAATCGCCGCCATAAAACAGGAAAGAGGGTGGGTATCGAGGCGTTTTCTGCCGGATTAGTCCAGATTACCCCCCCCAAAAAAAACCTAAATAATTTATGGTGATCAGCAATTTAGCCGTGGATGGCTTATCATGGTTAGGGAAAAAAGGGGTCGTAGCTCAGTTGGATAGAGCGAGTGCCTCCTAAGCACTAGGCCGCCGGTTCGATCCCGGCCGATCCCGCCTTTTTCAGTGATCAGTTAGGCGTTGGGGTATGGGGAAGTGGGGAAGTGGGGTGTGGGAATTATGAATTATGAATTAAGGCGATGTGCAACTAAGGGGAGACAAGGAACTGAAACTGCAAGGGGTCAGGGCTATGACGATTAAGCCAGTAGCAAACTGTGTGAGCTAAAAGCTTAGGGTTCAGACGACTGATTAAATGCCACAAATCTCTTGGCCACAACTTTTCTATCGAAAAACGCTCACTGAGTTGTCCAATCACAGTTTCGAGCAAACGTCTGGTTCTCTGGAGTAGCTTGAGATAGTTAGGGGAAGGCAAATCCTGCATATTGGAACGACAGGGAGTCGCCAATTGGATACCATACTGTTGCAGTTCGGCTTTTAGTGGAGCGGACAGATAGCCCTTATCTCCGATGAGTAGCCCCTTAATCGAAGGGACGAAATCCCAAAGAGCTTCTCGTTCACTCCCATTGGCAGCGGTGAGGCAAAAACCCGTAATAATACCCGTCTGAGTCACTAGCAAATGACCATGAAAGCCATAGTCAGTAGATGGAAAAGTTTGAATAACCAGAGTATTTAGTAACATCTGATACAAAATACTTAGAGAAATTAATTAAGAAAACTTATGTCTAAGAAAAAAGACTATTGCTATTAGCCAGAAGGCAAATATAGTGCGCCTAAATGATATATAAACTAGAATGCCGACAACAATCCCGAAATATTTTAGAATAAAAGGACGACAAATATAAGTGTTTGGAGAATCAAATCGAAGCAGAACTTCAAATTCTCGAAGAGTTCATCAAAACTAATCCCGACTCCCGATAACTGAAAAGCTAAGTACAGGACAAAAATTGTAGGGAATGAAGAAAATCCCGATGATTGGGCAAAGAAGGGTTAAGAATCAGATGACGAAGATGGTCAAAACCTAAGCGAAAAAGACTTTGGCTACGACGACCCTCAGTACAGGACAAAAAGCTTGAAAAGTAGGCGAGAGTAGGGTTTTATGAGAAATAGAACCAATCTCTAAAACCCTATGAACCAGTATAGCGCCCTAAAGCAAGCCCTTAAACCCCATCTGGCATGGCATGGAGCCAGGCTCTCGTTTCTAGCACTGTTCCTACTAGCCTTAATTAAAGTCAAAACCGTCAATCTGAGCGAGTTAGCAGTAGGATTTGGAGGTAAAGCCCTCAAAGAATCGAACTACAAGAGATTACAACGCTTTTTCCGCAACTTCGAGCTTGATTATTCTGAAATTGCGAAAATTGTCGTGGGTTGGTTGAAGCTCCCCCAGCCTTGGGTGTTGAGTCTTGACCGGACTACCTGGGAGTTGGGCGAGCATTGCTACAACATCCTGACTGTAGGCATAGTCCACGAAGGAGTCGCCATTCCCATCTTGTGGTGGCTGCTCAAGAAAAAGGGAAACTCCAACAGTGATGAGCGTATGCGGTTCATTAGACCTCTTGCAAAAGTCTTAAGTCGATCCTTGTACAGCAACATTTTTGAAGATTATCAACTACTAATAAATAAGTAGGTAGGCGAAAAAACTTATAAAATAGCAGAGAACCCTTTGTGGAGGAGGAATAAAACCTTGCCAGCCCCTCTAAAAATTGATTTAAGTGAAGAAGAAGACAAAAACCTGCTAGAACTGCAAAAACTGGCAGGAAT
>NZ_JBHFLL010000175.1:0-6944 GCF_041928595.1 Microcystis sp. BLCC-F209 | reverse complement strand
TTGTGTGATCTCGCGTAGCGAGCGCGTTGCGACCAGTTTAACTTATATAGTAGTGATCGATCTCTGTGTCCTTTGTGTCTCTGTGGTTCCCCTTCCACTCACTTGCCCGCAAAACTGTATCTTAGAATACATTTTACCCACAAAATCGGGGAGAGCCACTGCTTTAGCTCAATAATGATGAAAAAACCCGGTAAAACCGGGTTGCACTAGCTTGGATTGTGTATAGTCAACCAATCAAGCAGTTGAAAACTTAAATAAATCTAAATAGAAAAAAGGTAAGCAATTCCACTGTAAGAAAATCAGATTTAATGAACCACCCCGCAAGTTAGGGGACAAGAAGCATAAACAGCTTGGTGAGAGGTTTTTACCTCACCGTGTAACCAGTGCAACCAGCTAACTTCATGGGGATGAACACCTTTTGCTGCTAATAAAGCGGCACTAATTAGGATAGCCAAAATATTGATACCAATAATCATTCCCGCCACTAAAAGCACGGAACTAATCGGTAAAACCGACTCTAAGATAATCGCAGACAATGCTCCCACTGTCATCATTAATACTACCAAAGGAAATCCCACTACTAATAAACAGACAGTGAGGACGAAACTCCAGAGAAGAAAGCTTTTTAGCATAGCTAAAGAAACGTGGCCCCAGTTATTTCTTGCGGTTAATTGCATCTTCCTGACCTCTTACAAACTTGGTGGTCTAACTTTTCTGCACGTCGGCTCAAAGTCGATAAAAACCAGTATAGGAAAAACACCGAAGAAAATGAGCTATTCGCAATATAAATTTACAATCATCGCCGATCATCTATGTTATATGTATCGAACTATTACAAGAATCGGCCAGAGGTATCGAAAACTTTACAATCAGTTTCCCTTGATCCCCAATCCAGTTTCCTACTGAAATCCTTGATCCCCGTCGATAATCCTTTCTTGTCTCCCTGTCCTCAGATTTTTCAGCGTCTCCTTGTAACAAATATTTACAATTACTTCTAGAATTCTCAGAAAATAGGTGGACGGGAGTGGAAATTATGAATTATGAATTATGAATTATAAATTAGGCTCTTCGTTACTTGGTATGGTTCGATAGGGGAGCATAAATCGACTAAATCCTTATCTGGCAAGAGACTTAATTGATTAGTTCGCTCTAGATCAAAAACAATTGACAAAAATCGCCAAATGTCTTTCTCTATAAGAGTTTCATTCTTTATAATCCTGTACGTTGCATAAGACAAACCGAAGAACCCTAATTATGAGATGAGCGATGCAGGAAGAAAAAGCGATATTTAATATCAACAATACTTTTTATCGACCAGAGAGTAAAATCGTCCGAGATTTAGGAGTTTTAGGGGCGGCAATTGCCCAAAAAGAGCGGGGCAGTTTGCGCGTTTTAGAAGTAATGAGCGGCTCTGGTGTGCGAGCGCTCAGGTATTGGTTAGAAAGTGGTGCGGATTGGCTGTGGGTTAATGATGGTAATCCAGAAATTAAGCCAACTTTAGACGCTAACTTAGAGAGTTTATTACAACAGAAAAAAGGGAAGATAACCTATAAATCTGCTCAAGAAGTTCTCCTAGAATGTTATCTTGAAAAAGACCATTATGATCTAGTTGATATTGATGCTTTTGGTTCCCCTGCATCTCTGTTTAGTGCTATTCCTTTAGCCACTAAAATCGGTGGTTTAATTTATCTGACTAATACCGATGGACGAACGCTGACGGGTCATAATCTAGAAAATAGTTTAGCTGATTATGGAGCCTATGCTCGCAATCATCCAGCTGCCCACGAACAGGGATTAAGATTAATTATCGCCGGTTTGCAATTAGAATCGGCCCGGTTAGGTTTAGGAATTACGCCGATTTTTTCCTTCTTTTTTGGTCAAAGTTATCGGGTGATGGTGCGGTTAACGGCTAATAGACAATTAAATAGTCATAACTACGGTTTTCTCGGTTATTGTCATAGCTGCGGGGAATATCAATCAGTGCCTTGGCCAAAGTTAGGCAAAATAGTTTGTTCTGGGGACGGGCAACCTTTAACCTTAACTGGACCTTTGTGGTTAGGCAGTTTACATGATCGCTTTTATCTAGAAAAAATGGCAGATTTAGCCGATCAATGGCAGTGGAAAAAGGTAGTTAAATTGTTAGAAATAATGAGGGAAGAAAACGATTTTCCTCCCTATTTTTATAGCTTTCGGGAAATTGGGAGAAGGGGCAAATTAGATCTACCCAAAAGGGAAGATTTAATTGCAGCTCTCCTAGAACAAGGTTATCGAGCCGCTGCCACCCATATTAACCCGCAAGCGGTGAAAACTAACGCTTCTTTAGCCCAATGTATCGCACTACTCAAGGACTAATTAGTTAATACCAATAACTAGAACTTTGTTGGGGTTCAGGGGCAAAAGCTAACCAGTAGGGGAATTGTAAAAGAGCGAAATTCAGCCGTTCTTCGGTATCATCGATAATAATGAGCGGTGAATACTTATCGTCGATTAAACGTTCCGCTTTTTGAATTAAAGCTTCGGGAGACTCAAAGAGAACGATGCCGCGGTCTGGTCCAAAATCGGCGCGGGAAATGCCGAGACAATCTTGGAGACCGCGCCGCCATTCGCCTAAACGTTCGGGACTATTAGCCAGAACGAGAGAACGGAAGCGATCGCCTTGTAATTCCGCCATAATCGAGATAATTGCCGAAGCCACCAGAATATTCTGGAGACGGCTGCCCATACCGCGAACCGTACCCCGGCCCCCCTGTTTAAAGAACCACTGTTGCACCCGTTCGGCGTGAATTGGTTCAAAAGTGCGCCGTAATTGCCAAGGCGGTCCGTAATAGTCAGGACGACTGCGATAACGGTCTAAAAGAGTTTGTATGCGCTGATTTTGGTCAGAAAAGCCCTGTCTAGGGGTGGATTGTCCCACCGGTTCCGATTCATAACCCGAACGGTTAGAACGACGGGGTTCTTGCCAATTATCCTGGCCCTGGTTACTGGTACGGGGGGGACGGGGACTTTCTCCGCGTCCATCCCGGCCTTGACTGCCACGGGATGGGCGCGGGTTTTCCTCCCGTTCGGTCCGCAGGGGAGGTTCCACAGGTCGGGGGGATTTTTCGGGGGTCTCAAAACGGGGTAATTCCAACTGTTCGGCAGCCGCGGCCAAATCCTGTAAACTGCCCACCAGATAGTCTTTAAATCCCTGAACCCGCACGGCTAGATCCTGGGAGACTCCGGCGAAATTACTCCGCATTTCCTGCCGAATCCGCTCACGACGGCGTTCTAACTGTTCGATCGCTAATTCTAAAGCCTGTTTGCGTTGTTCTAGGTCTTTTACGCCTTCCTTGAGCATTCTTTCGATTTGAGCTTTGATATCCCCTAGTTCCTCGGCGATCAAGCGTTCTTTTTCCGCTTTTAACGCCGAGATTTCTGCCGCTAGGCTCTGTTTTTGCCGTTCTAGAGCCTCGATTTCCCCCCGCAGGGGTTGCGCCTGCGCTGTGGGAACTAATTCGCCTTCGGGGGCGGTTTCCGATGGCAGGGAATTCTCTACCGGGCGATCGTTCCAGAGATCGTCAAAACTAAATTCTTCGACAGATTCATTGGGTAAGTCTGTCATTTTGTCAAGGGGTAAAACATTAAAATCTTCTGAATTCATCGGCTTTAGAAATGCAGAGCGAACAGAGGGCCAAGGCAGGCAATTAAGACGCTATTAGCCAGATTTTATTTTATCTCAATCTTAGTTCGCTTCTGAGTCGATCGCTTGCGGTGCTGCTAAAGGATAGTATTTTTCGAGGCACAGTCTCAGGGTTGCGCTGTCAAAGATAATGGGCAAAAAATGAATGCTGTTAATTTCTTTGAAATAAAATAGGATCGGGACTTTATTCCAGAAAATCCGCCAATTTTGCCATTCTTGGTAGGGAAAGGAGCGAATTTGTTGCCCGGACAGATAGACATCTAAGGAAGTGGGGGTAAACTGGAGGCGAATGCGGGTAGTCTGGAACATCAAGAATAGCCCTAACAGGGAGAAAATTATGCCGAGCCAGACCTGTAAAAAGAGTAAAGGCAGCGATAAAATTACCAAAAATAGGGGAATTCGATAGTTAGGAGCCAGTTCGATCGTTCCTGTTACTTCTTGCGGGGAAATAGTTTTCATCGGTGTCCCTATCGGCAGTCAGCCAAAATATCTTCGCTTCTAGTTTATCGCATTGTTTTTCGAGAAGCGATCGAGATAATCGAGACTCGATCGGGGATGATCTGGTAGTGTCATGGCATTGTAGAAAGAGACCTTACCCCCGTATGCACGCCGGAGATTAAAATCAGTTAAGACCTTGGAGCGTTGATCGGCGAGGATCAATTCTTTATTTAAGAGGATTAAATCAGCAAAATGGGTGATAGATTCGCCTAAATCATGGTTAACCACCATGACAATTTTATTTTCTTGCGCTAACTCACCAAAGATATTAAAAAGAATCCCCTCGGTTTTTTGATCTACCCCAACGAAAGGTTCATCAAAACAGAAAATCTCCGCTTCTTGGGCCAAAGATCTGGCTAAAAAGACTCTTTGCTGTTGTCCTCCCGACAACTGACCGAGGGGACGATGGCGTAAATCAGCCATTTCCACCCGTTCTAGGGCATTTAAAGCCTGTTGACGACTAATATGGGAAAAAGGGCGAAACCAACCCGTTTTCCTGACTCTCCCCATCATTACCACATCCCAAGCGGTGACGGGATATGTCCAGTCGATTTGAGATCTTTGGGGAACATAAGCGACTTTATCCAGTTGTTGCTGTAGAGATTGCCCTTGATAGTTAACGCTTCCCTGTTGTACGGGAATTAATCCTAGCATGGCTTTGATCAGGGTACTTTTGCCCGCGCCGTTGGGACCGATAATACCGGTTAATCGTCCTGGATAAATTTTCAGGGTGATATCCCGTAGGGCCTCCACGCCGCGATAATATACTCCTAGATGACTAACCGTAATTGTCCTTTGCATAGTTGTTACCCCGAGTCTCCATTTCTAGCATAGCTAAAAATGAGACAATTATGAAGCAACCATGAAAAGATTATGAAAGATAGGCGGGGTGAGATTAATCGCCACTTAGTAAAGCTTCCACGAATTCGTAACTGGAAAAGGGCCGCAGATCCTCGATTCCTTCCCCAGCACCCACAAAGCGAATCGGTAGGTTAAGCTGACGCGCTACGGCAAGGGCGACACCCCCTTTAGCTGTACCATCGATTTTAGTCAGGATCACGCCGCTTAATTGGGCAGCTTCCGAGAAAACCTCGGCCTGTCGCAGCCCGTTTTGTCCTAAAGTGGCATCGAGAACTAGAAGGGATTCCACCACGGCACTCTCGGCTTTTTTGTCGATAATACGGCGAATTTTGCTTAATTCTGCCATTAAGTTCTTTTTATTCTGCAATCTTCCCGCCGTATCCACTAAGAGTAATTCTACCTCCCTGGATTTAGCGGCTTCGATGCCATCGTACACCACGGCGGCCGGGTCGGTATTTTTGCCCGGGTTGGCAATGACTTCCACTTGCGATCGCTCTCCCCAAACTTTCACCTGTTCCACGGCAGCAGCGCGAAAGGTGTCGGCAGCGGCGATCATACAGCTATAGCCAGATTGTTTAGATAAATGAGCTAATTTGCCGATAGTCGTCGTTTTACCGACTCCGTTAACTCCTGTGAGCATCCAGATATTTAATTTGCCTTTTTCTGGCTCAAAACCGGGGTTGCTATAATTGGCTAAAGGTGCATCTAAAATCTCGCGGATAATTTCTTTGAGATATTCGATCGCTTTTTCGGGGGGCAAAGCTTCCTGTTTTAGCTTATTTTGGAGGGTAGTGATAATATAATCGGTGGCATCTACCCCCACATCGGCCTGAAGCAATAAAGCTTCGATTTCCTCCACTGCATCTTGATTGAGGGGACCCTGACCGACCACGGCCTTAAGCTGATTGACCAAGCTGCGGCGCGTTTTGCCTAAACCCTGACGCAATTTTTTTAACCAGGTGATTTCTTCTTCGGAAACGTCCTCTGCTTGTCGTCCCTGATTGGCTAAAACTTTGGCCGACCAGATAAAATCCTCATCCGGTTCTGTGGGGGTTTCGATGGCGGTTTCTTTGAGAATTTCGAGGCGATCGGATTTTTTCAGCCATGCGGGGGTATTATCCTCGGTTTCTTCTTGTTTAACTGGTTCTTCCTCTTGCGGAGGTTCTGTTTCAGCAATAGATGTTTCAGGGGTTTCGCTGACGACGGCCTCGGCCGTGGCTTTTTTCTCTTGAATATTTTTAAAGGCTTTTTTGGCCCAATCTAAATACTCTTCCTGACTGGTTGTCTCGCTAGTCGTCGGGGTTGCCTCGCTGGGGGTTTCCTCTACGGGTGCGGGGGGTGCTTGTTCTTGTTCGGGTTGGACTTTCTGACGACGGAACCAGTTAAACATAGGAAAAACTAAACATAAAACTATTTATCTAGTTTATCTTAACTCTTGAAGTGAGCAATTTTGATACTTAGATTTTTAATTGTGGATTTCTCCGCATTTTTTGCTGGAGATTAAGGAAAAAATGATAACCTTGCTCAAGGATAACTTTATCTCTTTTTAGGGAAATGCTGTATCTTAGAAAATAGAATAGGAAGGAGAGTCAAAAATGTTAAGCACTACCGAAACTAAATATTATACTCCCGAAGAATATCTCGCCCTAGAGGAAACGTCCGAAGATAAAAATGAATATCGTCAAGGAGAAATTATCCCAATGGTAGGAGCCACCACTAATCACAATCAGATTTGTCTAAATTTTTGCCGTAATTTTCCCTTAAATATCAATAATCAAGATTATTATACCTACATGGAAACGGTGCGTTTATGGCTATCAGATTATAGCATTTACACCTATCCTGATGTGATGGTGATTAAAGGTCAACCTCTCTATCAAGGGAATAGTCAATCTAACGTGATCAA
>NZ_JBHFLL010000174.1:0-1236 GCF_041928595.1 Microcystis sp. BLCC-F209 | reverse complement strand
TATCTCAATCTAAATCCAGTGGAAGAGAGACAATTTCAAGAAGAGATTAGCACATTTAGTCAACCCGTACAGGAGGGAGTTATGCAAATTACCACCAGTTGGATGCGTCAAGGTATTGAACTAGGTATTGAACAAGGTATCGAACAAGGTATTGAACGCGGTATCGAACAAGGTATTGAACAAGGTATTGAACGCGGTATTGAACGCGGTATTGAACGCGGTATTGAACAAGGTATTGAACAAGGTATTGAACGCGAAAAGACATTGATTCTTCGTCAACTTAAACGAAAGTTAGGGGAGATTAATCCTTTATTAGAAACTAAAATCATGCAGTTAAGTATTGATGATGTCGAAGTATTAGGAGAAGCTTTATTCGACTTCTCTACGGTTGAAGATTTAATCAATTGGTTAAATACTTTAACTGCCTAGTTTATGTTAGCGATCGCATCTTGGCAACAAATGAGAAAACGGGTTTCTTTGAGAAACCCGTTTTCTTTGAGAAACCCGTTTTCTTGTCCTTTGAGAAACCCGTTTTCTTGCAATATTAATTTCTGTTACAGGGGTATTGAAAAATTGGCGATTGTTGGGCTAAAACTGTTAGCAATAAACTTTTGCAGTTAATGTCATGACTTCTACCCTGTTGCCGAGCCTTCCTGCTGTTGACGATGTTTTGTTCGATTTCTCTCAATCTGATGGATTTTGGGCGAATTTGGCAATAGCTGTAGGTTAAGGGGGTGAGGTCATAACAATCCGTTGCCAAAACCGACTTTTCAGAATACAATACAGAAGAGTAGTCATTCATCACTCAGATTAGTTAAGATGATATTACATGACTAATAATATTGACCATGACCGCTTATTTAAGGAGTTAATCTCCACCTTTTTTGTCGAATTTATTGAGTTATTTTTTCCTCAATTAATCGATTATTTAGATAGGGACTCGATTACTTTTTTAGACAAAGAAGTATTTACCGATGTCACGGAAGGAGAAAGACATGAAAGCGATTTAGTCGCACAGGTTAAGTTTCGCGGAAAAGAATCGTTTTTTCTGATTCATGTCGAGGCGCAGGAAAGTTCCCGCAAGTGGTTTAATCGGCGAATGTTTACTTATTTTGCTCGCTTTCATGAGAAATTTGTCTTACCGATTTATCCGATTGTAATTTTTTCTTATTCAAAGCCAAAAAGAGAAGCAATTAGTCAATATGTAGTCGATTTTCCCGATTTTAAGGTCTTAGA
>NZ_JBHFLL010000173.1:0-30190 GCF_041928595.1 Microcystis sp. BLCC-F209 | reverse complement strand
ATTCAACCCTGACTCCGCCCGGGGGGCCGGGGGGACGGGGGGTGTGTGGGGTGGGGCCGGGGGGACGTGGGGCAGTCGGGAAGTGGGGGAGTGGGAATTATGAATTATGAATTATGAATTATGAATTATGAATTATGAATTATGAATGGGGGAAGTGGGGTGTGGGGTGTGGGGAAGTGGGGAAGTGGGGAAGTGGGGGAGTGGGAATTATGAATTATGAATTATGAATTATGAATTATGAATGGGGGAAGTGGGGTGTGGGGAAGTGGGGAAATTGAACTAAAACCCCAAAACCCCAAAACCCCAACCCCCAACACCTAAAACCTGTCTCGGAGTCTGGGAGTCTCCTATCTCCTCATTGGCTGATTTTTTTGTGCAGAAATAACTTTTGTGGTCGATTAAATAACCAATTAATCAACCAACCGTCGGTTTTTTGGAGACGATAACCGCTACTTAAGTACAGTGACCGGGCCGCTAGGTTATTATCGAGAACATGGAGGGAAAGTTCCTCAAAACCCCATTCTCTAGCGATCTGTTCACACTTGAGCAGCAATCTCCGGGCCAGACCGGCACGCCGGCGATCGGGACTAACGGCTAAATTAGAAATATAAGGAATGGGAACGGCTAAAAAAGAACTGGATTTTAAGCTGATTTCCGCCGTAGCGACAATAATTTCCTGAGGACCCGTGACGGTGACGCTGGTTTGACTGACTACCAGACAGTGATAGTAAGGGGTATCGGCGCGCAATCGTCCCCGTAAGTCCTCGTAAATGCCTAATTTAAAGATAGGACGCAGAAAAGACCAATAATTGGCCGTGGGGAAAAAACTATCGGTGAGAATTTCCGCCAAGCTTTTGAGATCTTGGCTTTGGGCCAAACGCACCTCGACGGTAATGGCGGCATTGTCACCGGTCGCTTCCGAGTCGGAGGGATTAGACAATAGGTATGAGATAAAACAGGAGTCCACTTTAATCACAGGAGTCGGCGGGGAAGGTGGGGATGGCAGTCCTTATCCGGGAAAGGTAAATAGGGGTGGGAGCTAGTTGGGAGAATCAAGCATCTATCTTAAGGAGAATACCGCAATTTTTCAAGACTACTGAATCAAAATCTCATCCATTCTACTGCCTATAGCCCCAGTTGGGGGGAATACCGCTATTTTTTCGGGAATTTTTTTTGATCGCCGGGCAATGGTTAAGAGGGGATGATGTCGGTTAGAACTAATTTCTTTCTTTTTGGGTCAATTAACTATATTCTTTAATCTAATCTATCCTCCTATCCCCTCTATGATCAAAGAAATTTCCGCTTATTTGCAAGTGTTCCGCAGTCAAAAAATGGCGGCTTTGTTATTCTTAGGTTTTGCTTCCGGATTGCCCTTGTTGCTCACCAGTCGCACCCTGCAAGCTTGGATGACCACCGAAGGAGTTGATCTGAAATCGATCGGTTTATTTAGTTTAGTCACCCTCCCCTACTCTCTCAAATTTCTTTGGTCTCCCTTACTTGATCGCTATGTTCCCCCGCTGCTTGGTCGTCGTCGCGGTTGGATTTTCATCGCTCAAATTTGTTTAACTTTAGCGATTGGTTGCATGGCTTTTCAACAACCAAAACAATCTTTGGAATTATTGGCAATTAATGCCCTACTGATCGCTTTTTTTAGTGCCAGCCAAGATATTGCCTACGATGCCTATCGCACAGATATTTTAGAAAAATGGGAGATGGGTGCTGGGGTGGCGATCGGGGTTTTAGGTTATCGTTTGGCTTTAATTTTAACCGGTTCGATCGCTTTAATTTTAGCTGATCACTTTCCCTGGCCTCTCGTCTATCTTTTCCTAGCTGGATTGATGGCTTTAACGATTATTTGGTCTTTTTTCGCCCCAGCTACTCCCCCTAGGGATGATACTCCTCAAACTCTTTTAGAGGCGGTTTTGTTGCCTTTCTGGGAGTTTTTTCAACGCTATCAAATAGGTCAAGGAATCGGCATTCTCGCCTTTATTGTTCTCTATCGTTTAGGGGATGCTTTAGTTAATAATATGGTGACTCCTTTTCTCTTAAAAACTGGTTTCAGTCAAACCGATATCGGGGCAATCCAGGGCGGCATGGGCATGATAGCAACTATGGTGGGAGTTTTATTAGGTGGTTCCCTGTTAAGTCGTTGGGGAATTAATCGATCGCTCTGGATTTTTGGCGGCTTGCAAGCTATTAGTAATTTGGCCTATTTTATTTTAGCAAATTTAGGGCAAAATTATCCTTTTATGGTCTTAGCTATTAATATTGAAAACTTCTGTGGTGGCTTAGTCACTGCCGCTTTTGTGGCTTTTTTAATGAGTCTTTGTAATGCTCGTTTTACCGCTACTCAGTACGCCCTCTTATCAAGTTTAATGGCCTTTAGTCGCGATATTTTGGTGGCTCCCGCCGGAGTTTTAGCTGCAGCGATCGGTTGGCAGTGGTTCTTTTTAATCACGGTAATTGCTGCTTTACCCGGGTTAGCTTTATTGCCTTTATTTGCTCCTTGGCAAGAGGAGAATTGAGCTAATTGATGATTTATTCCTCCGATTTCACTCGCATAACTACTAAAGTCATATCGTCACTACTGTCATTTCCTAAACCGGTAAAAGCGGCAACTTTCCCGAATAAATATTCGAGAATTTGTTCGGGATCGGTGTACTGTTGACAGGCTTCTTTAACTGCCGATAGCCAATTTTTCTGATCAAATCTTTCCCCTTTCGAGTTAACTGCATCGGTAAAGCCATCGGTATAATAGATCAGCGTATCTCCTGCTTCTAATTGCACTTGGGCATCGTCATAGATAGAATCGGCCTCTAAACCAACTAATGTCCCTTCCGTGTCGAGAGACTCTAAATCTCCCGTTTTGGCCCGCCACCAGAGGGTGGGATAATGGGCAGCATTACTGTAGCCAAGACGGCGCGTCAGGGGATCATACTCGGAATAAAATAATGTCACGAAACGATGAGAATTATCGAGATCGGCATACATAACCCGATTGAGATGACGCAAAATCTGGGCCGGGGAGTGGCGATTTAACACTTCCGCTCGCAACATTCCCCGGGTCATGGTCATCAATAATCCTGCCGGGACACCTTTACCCATGACATCACCGATGACTATACTCCAAGGGGCGGTACTAGCTTCCATTTCCGCCTCCGTTGCTGGTTTAAATTGATCGTAGTTGCAGGGGATAAAATCATAATAATCGCCACCAACGCGATTGGCTGTTTTGCAGTGGGCTGCCAATTCTACCCCCTGAATTTTCGGACATTGCCGGGGTAAAAGACGATTTTGGATTTCGGAAGCGATTTCTAACTCTCGATCCTGACGTTCCTTAGCCCGTAATTCGATCGTTAATTCATTATTAGCTATAGCCACCGCCGTTTGATCGGCCACTAGCTGCAGCAGTTTACGACGGGTGGGTGTCCAACCATAATCGGGATCACGACTGAAAACGTATAAACGTCCCCGCTCACTATTTTTTACCAAAACAGGCGTACTATAAACCTGCGTACCCTGTCCGAGAGTTTGCCGGATTTTATGGTCGAGACTGTCGAGAAGCGATCGATTATTTTTATTCTCAAGTGCCGGTTCTTGGTTTAATTGTCGGATAATTGCCTCTAATTGTCGGCGTAGTTCCCCATTAATTTGATTATCTTGGCAATGCAGTTGATCGAGGGCCACTTGACCGTTATTTTTGCTCAAAATCAACGCCCCTCCCTCCGCATCCGCCACTCGTGCGGCCATCAAGGGAGTGAGATCGAGGAATTGGTTTAAATTATTGAAACTCCGCAGGGCAAAACCGAGGGAACTTAGGAGATTTTGAACTTTGTTTTGTTCCCGATATAAACTGGCCACCAACTCTTTTAAGGCTAAAATTGGCTTGATATCGGCACTTGCAGGGCCTGTATTGACGGTGGGAGTGGTGAGGGTGTCCCTCGGTTCCGGCTCAGAAAGCATAAAATGATCTTTGTGGCGGTGACATGATTATAGCTAGATGGTCATTGGGTTATGACCTGTTTAAGTTTAACAGTATAGTCGATCTTTTCCTGACTGCCACAATTTAACCCTGATGTTTTACTATTTCTGTTTTTTCACACCTAAGACTGAGGCTGATAGCTTGACCTTATAATAATTAGAAGTATTTAACTTGATCCATTGACTTTATGACCTTGCCTCTCGATGTTCCCACGGCGATTAATCAACGTCGTTCTATTAAAAATTTTACCACCGATCCGATCGCTCCGGAACTGCTGAAAACCCTGGTAGAATTAACCGTTGCTGCACCTAGTAGTTTCAACATCCAAGATTGGCGAATTATTTTAGTACAAGATGAGGCACAAAAGGCCGCTTTAGCCGAGGCCGCTTGGGGACAAAAGCAAATTATCCAAGCGCCAGTTACTTTTGTTTTCGCTGCCGATGCTGCCGCAGGAGGAGGAGATCTAACTCCTATCTATGAACAGGCTCTCAGTACAGGTGCCTGGAGCGAAGGCACGGTAAAATATTTTAAACAGGCAATCCCGGGATTTCAAAAGGCTTTAGGCGAAAAAACCCGGGAATACGCGATTAAGGATGCCATTATTGCCGCTACTCATCTGGTTTTAGCTGCCGAAAGTCTCGGTTTATCTAGTTGTTTTCTCAACGGTTGGATCGAGGACAAGGTAAAAGCTGTCATTGGTGCTGCCGATCATCCCCATCTGGCGATCGCTGTTGTCGTTCCCATCGGTTACGCAGCGGAACCGCGGCTTAATCCGGGGCGTTTACCCTTAGATTACAATGTTTTTGTGGATCGCTTGGGTAATCCCTATCAAGTCTAAACTCTATTAACTGGATTTAATCTCGTTTGGATCGCTGTTTTGGCTGGTAGTTGAGGAGTTGCTATCGGTTTCGGTTGGCAGGGGTTGGCGTTGCTGATTTGAGATAGGAAGCTTCTGGCAAACTAACTTTTAGATAGGATGCACAGTTGGCATTGATAGCTTGATTGAGCAACGCCTTGTATTGTGGCAAAATTAACAATTTAATCTGCATCAAGCCGCGCTAATACTGCCGACATCGATCTTAATTTTTTGAAAAGATATAAGGTTAATTATCACATCCCAGATTATCATGTCTAGGATTGACCATCTTTTAGCCTTATCAAGGGATTTCTATGCTGAAAAAATACTCATGGTGGCGACCACTGACGATTTTATTTGTAATCAGCTGCGGAGTGATCTTAATTTTTGGGAAAACTTTCGCCCAATCCCCAGGGATTAGCCATCCTCTCGATCCCCTCACAGAAAATGAGATTAAAATGGCGGTAACTGTGGTGAAAAAAGACAAATCCCTGACAGAGTTCGCCAGATTTCCTAATATTTCTTTACAAGAACCCGATAAGCAAACTGTTTTAAACTTTAAAAAAGGAGATGCTATTGCTCGTCAAGCTTTTTTAGTAATTCTGGAACCCAGACTGAATAAAACCTATGAGGCTATTGTCGATACCAAAGTGAGTAAAATTCTCTCATGGCAAGAAGTATCGACGGGACAACCACCATTGTTAGATGAAGAATACGAAATTCTCGATCGAGTAGCTAAAGCTGATATTCGTTGGCAAGAAGCTATGAAAAAACGCGGGATTACTGACTTTGAAAACGTCATCATTGACGGTTGGGCTACTGGGATGATGAGCGAGAAAGAACAAGCATCGGGAAAGCGCTTAATTCGCGGGATTACTTACTATAAAGGCAAGGATCGTAATAATTATTATGGCGCACCGATCGAAGGTTTGTCAGTGACGGTAGATT
Organism: Microcystis sp. BLCC-F209; assembly: GCF_041928595.1. Classification (NCBI taxonomy): domain Bacteria; kingdom Bacillati; phylum Cyanobacteriota; class Cyanophyceae; order Chroococcales; family Microcystaceae; genus Microcystis; species Microcystis sp. BLCC-F209. The sequence goes on along the minus strand of NZ_JBHFLL010000173.1, from coordinate 24,404 downwards.
TAAATAATCGCCAAGTATTTGAAGTGCGAGATACTGGGATTGTACCTTTCTCAAAAGCCAATTTTGATTACGATGAAAAAAACCTTTCACCCCTTCAAAAAGCCCTAAAACCTTTAAGAATTCAACAACCGCAGGGGACAACTTTTCAGATTAAGGGTAACGAAGTTAGCTGGCAAAATTGGAAATTTCGTTATCTCATGCACCCAAGAGAGGGGTTAGTTCTTTATCTAGTTACCTACAATGATAAAGGTAAAGATAGAATGATTTTGTATCGTGGAGGACTGTCAGAAATGCTAGTTCCCTACTCCGATACCTCGCGAGAATGGGCGGTTCGTAGTGCTTTTGATGTGGGAGAATATCGTTTTGGTTGGTTATCTACTCCCTTGGATAAAGGTAATGATGTTCCCGAAAATACTGTCTTGTTAAATACCTTATTTGCTGATGATAATGGGGAACCTTATCTCGGGGAGAATCTCATCGGTATTTACGAAAAAGATGCGGGAATTCTCTGGCGACATTATGATTTTAACACGGAAACTTTTGAAGGTCGTCGCGCCCGTCAATTAGTGGTTAATACCGTGGCTGCTATCGGTAATTATGACTACGGAATTAACTGGATTTTTCACGAAGATGGTACTTTAGAACAGCGCAGCGATTTAACGGGAATTATGTTAGCTAAAGCGACTACTGATCTCACTAATTCTCATGATCATGGCGATAAATTTGGGACATTAGTAGCGGCAAATGTGGAAGCAATTAATCATCAGCACTTCTTAAATTTTCGTCTCGATTTTGATGTGGATGGGGTGAAAAATTCTGTTACTGAAATGAAGGTTTCTACTTTATCACCAGAAAAAAATCCCTTTGGTAATGCCTTCACTATGTCAGAAAGAAATCTTCGGCAAGAATCCGAGGCAATTCGTGATGTGAATTTAGCTGAAAGTCGCGCTTGGATGGTAATGAATAATAATCAGAAAAACTCCCTCGGAATGCCGACAAGTTATATGTTAATGCCATCGGCCAATTCAATTTATTATCCCAATTTCCCAGCGGATTCTCGTCAACGGGGTGAATTTGCTACCCATCATTTTTGGGCAACTCGTTACAAAGCGAACGAACTTTATGCAGCGGGAGATTATCCCAATCAAGGCAAAAAAGGTCGAGGTTTACCGCAATATACTGCTGACAATGAATCTCTCGAAAATGAGGATTTAGTCGTCTGGTACACCTACGGTGTTACCCATATTCCTCGTCCTGAAGAATGGCCAATTATGACCGTACATCCAGCAGGTTTTAAGATTATGTCTTGGGGTTTCTTTGACCAAAATCCTGTTTTGAATGTCCCGAAAAATAACCTAGAGAATTCTTAAACAATCTGGGGGAATGCCTTACTGGCTGCATCCTTGTATGTTGGCAGTGGAGGGAAAGGGGTTATCCTAATCTCAAGAAGCAATGGTTTCCTCAGAATCGGGATCGAAACTGGAAATGCTGTACTCGTTTGCCGATTTGGTTATCCTAGATAAAACCTCTTTCGGTAAGATCCCTCCTATAGAATTACCGATTTTTTGGAGTGTTAAAGTTGTCATAACTTATTTCTTCTCTTTATTTTTGGCAATTAAATGTTATAATAGATTACCTGTTTGATCTCAGCAAAGGACAAAACCATTGAAAGTGTTGCAGAGCAACACTTGGGGGAATAATCACGAAACTGTTTCCAGATAATGCCTTGGTCTATTTTTACCAGAGAAAAAACTATCGTCATAATGGCATTTTCTAACCTGAAGATTAATCTTCAGTTTGCTAGGCTAAAATCCGAAAGAATAACCAATTTTTAGCTTTAATTGACTTTGATCATGGCCATTAGTGGCAATATCTCCCTCGATACCCCAATCGATCACACCTTGGCGATTAATTTGCTGACGAATTCCCATACCAGTGCGAATTAAAACGCCACCATTACTATTATCGCCGGTAATTACGCCCAATTCTGCTAAAAAAGTGCGATCAAAACGTTTCGGATAACCAATCGGTCGCGAATAACCGAGAATTGCAGCGGGTAAAAAAGAGCGATCGCCGTTATCGGGATCGGTTTTTATGTTTAAATTGAGATTAAGATGCAAGCGATCAAATTGACCAACAGTTTTACTGGCAATTCCCCGCAGACGAAAATCTAATCCCCTAGAATTATTTCCCGTCGGTAATCCTAAATCAGTACGAATAGCAAAAGCGGGAACATTATCGTATTCACGATTGAAATTATAGAAAAAACCTACAGATAAATTTCCCAGATCAAAACCTGTATCATCACTATTAACTCGTCCTCCCAGTTGCGGATCGATGCCGATAATAATATGACCATTACGAATAATACCGTTGAGGTATTCAATATCAAACTCACCACCGAGATTACTATTTTCAGGAAAGACTAGACTTCCTCCAAATTCTATCGATTGTTCCCCAAAACCGAGACTTTCAGCATCATCAAAAGAAAGGGGACGACCAGAATCCAGATTATTATGATCGTTGGCAAAAACTGGATTAGTAAAACTAACGACTAAACTCACAGCAATTAATAAAAATCTTCTCATTTTTTGGGTTCCTCTTGATGATTGCTGTCGTCAGGTTTTTTCTCCGTATTAGGAGGGTTTTCCGGAGAGTGATTTTCGTGGTTATGGTGTTGGTGATCTCCTCCCTCATCTACTTGAGAATCATCAGGTTTTTTCTCGGAATTATCAGGATTGTCGTGATTATGACCTTCGTGAGAAATATCTGCTGGCATTAATCCCATCCCCGGAATTCCTGACTGAAAACGATGATCGTGTAGTCCTTCACCACCATAATTTTTTCCTGCTTCCATTTCCCGATGATTAGCAGCCATTACTAACCAAATAGCGCGGGTAATTTGTTCGTCTTTTTGTTGGGGAGTTAGCCAATCGGAAGCCAGAATATCATTAACCATATCGTGCAACATATGCAGGTTATCAAAGGTGTTAGATATTGCGGGAAAGCGTCGGGCAAACTTGGGACTAAGTTCGGCAAACATGGGCATAAAAGCTCGATCGGTGCGATACAATTCCTGACTATGGTATTGTTTTCCCACCTGTTTATAAGCTTGTTTTTGTTCTTCTAGCGTCTTTTCATAGAGTAAGTCATACATTGTTCCTTGTAACCAATGGTAGCCCCAAAATAAGCCATTAACTTTCGGATATTTCTGCCGAAAAGCTTTAGAATAGGGCTGGGAATCCAGATAGCCCATATTCATGGGTAATCCAGTAATAGCATAGGGAACTTTTGTCAAGTAAAATTGATATAATTTTTCAATTTCTGCTTCTTTTTCATCATTAGTTAATTTGCTGCTGGCTAAAACATCAACGGTTTGAGCATGGAAAATATGCGCCCACTCGAAGACCTGTTCTAAAACGCCGTATTTTCTGCCAAAAGTTGGGGAAATATTGCCCTCGTCGGGCATAAATTTAGGCGGATTTTTTAAAACCCAATTAATTTTTTGGTATGTCTTAGTTTCTAAATCTTTCGCTTTTCCTGTTACGATATCTTCGTAGGCAAAGGCATGACCAACAGCGATCGCATTCAAGTCTAAAGATAAATCTCTGACATTATAAATGGCATTATTATAAACCCCTCTTTGGGGATAAATATGATTACGTTGCTTGTTATACATCCAAGCTGGTATATTGTCAGGAATTGCTTGTAAAGTCTGAGTTTGAGGTGACTGAGTATGTAAATGTTGAGCAATGACAGGAGTAGAAATCAGTGCTACAGTTACCAATAAAATTAACTTTTTCATGATAGTTAAACCTTGAGATTAGGGCAAATAAATTGATCGTCTTTTGCTGGTGTATCCGTCCATCCTTGCAGGGTTTCGGTTAATTGTTGACGCAATAAAAGCAATTGTTCCACTTGTCGATCGATCTCAGCAATATGTTTAATTAATTTTTCCTGAATATCTCCACAGGGTAACTCACCCTGGTCATGAATCACTAAACATTCGCGGATCTGTTGCAGACTCAAACCCAAGGATTGCAATCTCTTGACAAATAGCAAGCGATGGACAGTATCGGGAGAAAATAGGCGAAATTGTCCCTCTGTCCTCTCAGGGGACTGAATTAATCCTAATTCCTCGTAATAACGAATCGTTTTAATTGAAACACCACTTTCTAGGGAAAGTTGACCGATTTTGAGCATTATTTTTGCTCCTTAATCCTATGGTTTCTCCATGATAAAATCTCCCCTTGACTGGAGAATCAAGGGGGGAGAAGAAATATTTTTTTTAACTGACTTTACACTCAACCCCAAAACCGACCAAGAGAACTTTTTCTAAGGGTTCTCCCTCCTGGGGACGTTGATAGTTAATAATTTTGCGAATTCGCAGGTCTGGATTAATTAAAGTAATTGAATCCACGGAAACACTGCGAGTATAATTGGTGGTCATCAATAACTCTCTGGTAGTGGAATCAAAGCGAAAAGCGGAGATAATTGGTCTTGCTTCTTCGTAGGCGCGATCGCGAAGATAATCTCCTTCTAAATAACCATTATTTTCTGCTTTAACCACAAATAAAAGATTAAGATTTTGTCGCACTTCTTCCCCTTTTTCCGAGATGGTATAAAAACCCAAATTAAACCCGGGGATACTTTCTAAATCCGCAATATCAGCATAGTTATTATCTCTGAGAACTTTCTGTTTGATCTCCCTAGTCAGGGGTTGAATGAAGAATTCAGTACGGGAACGTTCCACTTCTTGAGCAGCTAGATAATGATAGGTTCTTTCCGTTTGCCAACTACCGACACAATAGGCAAAAAATTGCTGAAAAACTTCGGTATTCATAGATTTAATTCTCCTTATTGTCAGTATCTTAATTTTGAGTTATTGGATCGATAACTTCTTCCCGATTTTCAAAACCATAACAATCTCGAACCAGATAAAGTGGCCGGCCTTTTACTTCCTCATAAACCCTGCCAATATATTCGCCAATAATACCAAGAGTGAGTAATTGAATTCCTCCTAAAAATAAGACAGCAACCATCAGAGAAGCGTATCCAGGTACATCGATTCCTAAAATAATAGTCCTGAGCATTAAAAAACTAGCATAAACAAGACTAACAAGTGCAATGATAAATCCCACATAAGTCCAGACTTTCAGAGGTAAAAAACTAAAGGAGGTAATACCATCGATGGCAAAATTCCATAATTTCCAGTAATTCCATTTAGTTTGTCCTTGATACCGGGGTTCTCGATTGAATAAAATTGATGTCTGTTTATATCCCACCCAAGCAAATATTCCTTTCATAAATCTTTGACGTTCGGGCATTTTTTTAATTGATTCTACCACTCGACGATCGATTAAGCGAAAATCTCCGGTATTAGGGGGAATAGTAACCCGACTTAATTTATTTATGACTTGATAGAAACCTTCTGCGGTGAAACGTTTCAACCAACTTTCGCCAATTCTAACCCGACGGGACGCATAAACCACATCATAACCCTGCTGCCATTTTTCGATCATTTCGGCAATTAATTCGGGGGGATCTTGTAAATCAGCATCAATAGGAATAACTGCCATCCCCTGACTGTAATCAATGCCTGCTGACATGGCAATATCTTTGCCAAAATTACGGGATAAATTAACCACTTTAATTTGTGGGTAACGTTGATGATATTCCAGGAGATTTTTGAGAGTATTGTCACGACTACCATCATTGACGCAAACGATCTCATAACTACTATTTAGTCCCTCTAAAACCGCTAAAAGTCGTTGAAAAAGAGCAGCGATATTTTCTTCCTCGTTATAGAGAGGAACAACAACAGATATTTTCACTGGTACTTTATTTGATAGCATATTAATTGACAAAAAACCAGAGAAATTTCCTAACAAATATCAGCGACTAAAACTTGTTCGTACTTAGCCGCTGCTTGCTGCCAAGTATAATTATCTTCGATTAATTTGCGAGCATTTCTAGATAATTTTTCTCGCAAATCTGCCGATTCAAAAAGACTACTAATCGCCCTACAATATTCCTCAATACTATTAGCCCTTAAGGCTGCTAAAGGAACATTATTTCCCTCCACTGTTAATCCTTCTAAACCTCGATCGCTGGCCACCACCGGCACCCCCGCAGCCATGGATTCTAGGGTTTTGAACTTCATTCCAAAACCCGTTCTTAGGGGAATAACTGCCACAGTTGCCCGATGGAGATAGGTGGTCATTGATGGTACTCTTCCCGTCACAATGACTCCTTTTAACTTAGTTAATTCTTGCACTTCTAGGGATGGATTAGCACCGACTAAAGTTAAAGTAGTATCGGGGTAAGTAATTTGAATACGAGGTAAAATTTCTCTAGCTAAAAAACAGGCCGCATCGACATTAACCCAATAATCTAAGCCACCGATAAACACTAAATTATGTCCAGAAGGAGCCTGGGAACGATAGGGAAACAAATCTAGATCTACTGCATTAGGAATTAAATAAATCTCTCCATTGGGGGCAAATTCTTCCATTTGTTTTTGATCATCATCGGTGGTGACGACAATTTTTGAAAATTTCTGCACAGTTTTTTGTTCGTAGCGACGCATGAGAGGAAGGTAGAGACGATCCCGTAGTTCTTGACTAGAAACCCCAACTTCTAATTGACTTTTGCAGGTTTGATAGAGGGAACTATGCACATCAATTACTGTCCTAATTTGCTGTTGCCATTGGGGACGAATATAAATTTCATTAACACTATGTTCACTGGTGATTACTGAGAATTTTTGACTCTTAACTGCCCTATCTATCCAGTTCTGCATCTCTTGAGAATAGCCAAAAAGTACATTGGGAGGGGTTCCCGTTTGCAGGAATTGAGCTAATCTTTGCAGTTTAGCAATTATTCCAGTTTTGGCATCTCGAGGACGGGGAAAAACTACCAATTCACTAACAAAGTTACCTAACTTTTCTATCTCCTCATCGCTGACATCAGCACCACGTTGAACGAGGAGAGTAATATCATGATTTTTGCTGAGATACTTAAGTAAATTAAAAGTTCTGCCCTGAGTTCCCCCTCTGGTGGGGGGATAGGGAAAGGCGGAACTAATCATTAAGATATTCATAGCTATTCCTCTAAACGATTTTCTAGCATCATGGGGACAATATCGGTCATTTTGTATCGTGCTTGCCAACCTAATTTTTCCTTAGCTTTGCGGGGATTGCCGCGACTAATGGCTAAATCTGTTGGTCTTAACAAACTTCGATCGGAAATTACATGATCTGGCCAATTTAAGCCCACAGTAGCAAAAGCTGTGGCGACAAAATCCTCCAGTTTTGAACTTTCTCCCGTGGCAATGACGTAATCATCGGGTTGCTCCTGTTGCAGCATTAAATACATCGCTTCAACGTACTCCGGCCCCCAACCCCAATCCCTTTGAATATCCATATTTCCTAAGTGTAAAGTCTCGGTACTTCCCCGGGCAATTCTAGCCACGGCAGCGATGATTTTTTGAGTAACAAAGCGCTCGGGACGCAGGGGAGATTCATGATTGAAAAGTATGCCTGAACAGGCAAAAATTCCGTAGGCTTCTCGATAATTAGCCACTTCCCAAAAAGCCGCCGATTTGGCCACAGCGTAGGGACTGCGAGGACGAAAAGGGGTATTTTCGTCGGCAGAATTATCGCCGATATCCCCGAAACATTCACTCGATCCCGCATTATATAATTTAATCTTTGCCCCAGTAAATCGAATTGCTTCTAAGAGATTTAAGGTTCCCGTGGCAATACTTTCTAAGGTTTCCACTGGCTGCTCGAAGGATAAACCCACAGAACTTTGTCCAGCCAAATTATAGACCTCATCGGGCTGAATTTTAATCAACACCTGTAGGACACTGCGAAAGTCATTCAGTGCCATTGATTCTAGTTTGACCTGTTCCTTGATTCCCAAACGTTTCAGGTTACTAAAAGAGGACATTTGGGCATCCCGGGAGGTCCCACAAACTGTATAGCCAGCTTTTAACAGTAATTCGGCTAGGTAGGCTCCGTCCTGCCCCGATATACCACAAATTAACGCTTTTTTACCCATTTATTTACAATAATTTACTTTTGAGGGTTTAACATCGCTTTGGCGGCTTCGCTTAAATAACCGATTTGTCCGTAGGCAAAGAGAAGATTATCAAAGCTTTTAGCAGGATCATTGATAAATTTGACTGATTTCACTAATCCTCTCGCCAAACGTTCACCTCCTCGCCCAAATTGAGCCAATCCCGTCCTTCCTGCCACTTCTTCCCGGTAGTGTTCGCTGATGCCTTGCCACCAACTGCGACGCATAAACCATTGACGATTGATTCTTTCTGGGGCAACATTGTGTTCCACCAGTGCTTCGGGAAAATAGCCCACTTGCCATCCCTGGGCGATTGCCAGTTCTGTAGTGTATAATTCCTCGTTAGAGAGAAGTTTTTGGCCAACTCTTCCCAATTTAGGGTCAAAACCGCCAATTTTCTCCAAGAAATCTCGCCGAATTGAGTAATTAACCCCTCGCGGAGTTAAATCCGCTTGGCTAATATATATCACATTGTCGCCCAAATCGAAAGCCCCTAAACCCGCTGCTAAATCATCGGATAACCAATTGGGTTGACTGTAGCCTTGCGGCCAAATCAGGGTAACTTTACCCCCCGCTACTGCCAGTTTTTCGTTATTTTCGTAGGCATTTAACAGAATTTGCAACCATTGAGGACTTGCGATCGCATCGTCATCCAAATAAGCTAGGATCGGCGCTCTAGTTTCCTTCGCCCCCCGATTTCTGGCGGTAGATAGCCCTAAAATAGGTTCGTAAACATATTTTAGCCGCCCATCTCCCAGACGAGACTCGACCACTTGACGGGTTTTATCGGTAGATGCGTTATCAACCACTAAAATCTCGCAATCTGGGCAGGTTTGCGCCAAAAGACTATCGATCGCTCCTTCTAGGTAGTGATCGCGGTTGTGGGTACAGATAATCCCTACTATCTTAGGAGCCATGGCTATCAAGGTTACTCATTCAATACTCTAAAACTTAACATTCCTTTGGAAAAATGTAAAAATACTTTTAAAGCCGTCAGCCGTCAGCCGTCAGCCGTCAGCTAGACAATAGTGATGATAACTAGAAAAATGGCCAATTAATTGCCGGTTCTTCGGTTTGTGTTATGCAATAGACGGGGTTATAAGAGATGAAACCATTATAGAGAAAGACATTTGGCTATTTTTGTCAATTGTTTTCCATCTAGAACGAATTAATCAATTAAGTCTCTGGCCAAATAAGGATGTAGTCTATTTATGCCACCCGCTCGAACCATACCAAGTAACGAAGAGCCTAATTGCCTTTCTCAAGTAACAAGCTGATAAGTGGGTGGGTGGAATTAAATATAAGATGAACGTAGGTTGGGTTGAAGCATGAAACCCAACGCCTGCATGGGTTACGCTACCGCTAACCCATCCTACAAATAATTGTGCCTCCCTACTTAACTGATAACTGATAACTGATAACTGATAACTGATAACTGATAACTGATAACTGAAATATTATGCCAAAAGTAACTGTTTGTATTCCCACCTATAACCGCGCCGATTATCTCAGCTATTCGATTAATACTGTGTTGCGGCAGACCTATGAAGATTTTGAGTTAATTGTCTGTGATGATGGTTCTTCTGATCGTACCCCAGAAGTGGTGGCAGCATTTGAGGATTCGAGAATAATTTATCTGCGTCATCCTCAAAATATGGGCAGAAGTTTAAATATGCGATCTGGTTTTACTGCTGCTCGGGGAGAATATTTTATTAAATTCGATGATGACGATGGACTAACTCCTGAATTTTTAGCGAAAACTGTCCCTATTTTGGAGCAAGAAAAAAACGTTGATTTTGTCTGTACCGATCACTGGATCATTGATAGATTTGGACAAAGAGTTGCATCGGCAACAAAAAAAAATTCGGCGAAATGGGGCAAAGATAGATTACAACTAGGAATTATTCCTGATTTAGAAAGAGAAACTTTTTCCTATCAAAGTTTACAGGTGGGTTCGACTCTTTTTCGTTATCGATCTTTGGCTGATGTGGATTATATGCGCCCTCAGGCGGATGGTTGTGAAGATTTTGATTTATTAGTGCGGTTAGCTTTAGCGGGAAAACAAGCTTATTTTCTGCCAGAATTATTAATGGAATATCGTTTTCATGGAGGTCAAACTAGCTTAAAACAAGCGGTTCACTTTTTGCAAGCTAACTTGTTTTGTACAGAAGGTTATCACTTTAACGATGTAAAATTAGAAGAAGAAAGAGTGAAAAGGACGGCTTTTTTACAGGAATCTTTGGGAATAAAATTAATTGAAAAGGGAGACAGCGAAGCTGGGCGAGTTTTAATAGAAAAAGCTTCAAAATTGTCAGGAAAATCCCAACGGGCCAGACTGGGTTTACTGCTTTCCTATTTACCTCTCAACTTGAGACAATTAGCTTTTCAAGGTTTCCGTCAACTACGCCCCAAAGATTACGTCGAACAGGTGAGAGCCGTATAAACTATAATTTATAGCAGTTATCTTATGTCGATACCAAATTGGGTTAGACTTTATCTTTGTGGGAAACGCTGCCAGTTTTTTAATTTAACTATCTATGGATACTATTCACGTTACAGGAATTCGTGCCTACGGTTACACAGGATATCTGGCCGAAGAACAGGTTTTAGGTCAATGGTTTGAGGTGGATTTATCCCTGGAAGTTGATATCAGCATTGCTGGCAAAAGTGACGCGATTGAAGATACCCTAGATTATCGACAGGCGATCGAAATTGTCAAACACCAGATTGAAACCAGCAAATTTGCCCTCGTGGAAAAATTGGCCACAATTATCGCCGAGGATATCCTCAAAATCGAGCGAGTGCGACAGGTAAGAGTACAATTATCGAAACCCGCCGCCCCAATTCCTAATTTTACCGGTAAAATCACCATTGATATTACTAGATCTCGTTGAGTTTACGGGTATTATTGACTAAACTTTGCGCAAAAGCGTCAAAACGTTGGGAAAGCTTCTCATCAAGGATTTTTCCTTCTTCGTTGAAGACTTGCCACGCTTGTCCTAAGCTAATTTGTTCGGGAATTACCCAAGCATGAACCCAACGGAGAATAATTCTTAAATCATTGAGGGCGTTACTATTGGATTGGCCGCCTAAAACACTGATTAATCCGGCAACCTTTCCCGATAACTCCTCAAAACTCATTAAATCTAGGGCATTCTTCATCACACCACTGACACTGCCATGATACTCTGGTGTCGCCAAAATTAACCCCGCTGCCGATTTAACCGTTTGCTGCATTTTGGCCACATCGGGATAGTCAGAATAGTCATCTCCCCCGTTACAGAAGGGTAAAGAGAGTTTTCTCAGGTCAATTATCTCCGTTTCTACTCCTAACGCCCCTAATCGACTGATAGCAACTTCTAACGCCATCGCACTATAGGAGCCAGGGCGTAAACTGCCATTAATACCAACGATTTTGATCATAGAACTTATACAAACTCATAACGACTACATATAAGCTAACAAAAAAAGAGGTAATTGGGGCAAGCTTACTTAAAAAAATATGTCGATGGGGCGGGGAGAGCGATCGATCTAAGTTTTAATGGGAGTAGAAAGAACGATTTATTCCATTTCCCCTGATTGCCATGCCAGAATTTCTCGATTTTCTCAAACATAAATATGCCTATGTGGCTATTGGTGAATTCAAACCGGGGTGTTTTTCCGAGGCCCAAAAACTCTACGAAAAAGCCGTTTCCACCTATTCCACAGGATTCCAGGGGGCTTTTCTGTTGCAAAAACCCGGAACCGACGAAGGCATTGCCGTGATCATCTGGGATAAAATCGATGATATGGAGGCAAATAAAAGCGAAGCCCACGAATTATTGCTGAAATCCATGGCGCCTCTGTTTGCGAAACCTCCTGTCACCGATTTTTACGAAGTATGTAGCGAGATAGAAGGTTCCCCCATTTAGGAATAATGTTTCTTTTCGGTGGCGATTAATTTGGCGGCTAAAACCCCGCCTAGAAAACCGAATAAATGTCCTTGCCAAGAAATCCCCGGACGGGAAGGCAAAACGCCCCAAATTGTGCCACCGTAGAGTAAAAAGACTAGAATTGACAAGAGTATAGAAGGAATATTTCTTTGGAAATAGCCCCGCAGTAATAAAAAACCTAAATAGCCAAAAATCAAGATACTTGCCCCGATATGGATGGATCCGGGAGCAGCAAATAACCAGACTCCTAACCCCCCCACCACCATGGTCAACCCAGTCACAATAAAAAAGTCACTGGTTTCCTGTAACATCACCAACCAACCGAGAATTAGGAAAGGAACCGTATTAGCAATAAGATGGGAAAAGTCCCCGTGTAGGAAAGGTGCGAAAAGAATACCCCGCAATCCGATGACTTGATGGGGAATAATCCCGAAATAGTCTAAACTGCCCCGAAAAACAAATTGATCTAAAATCTCTAACAGCCAAAAAATTGCCACAAAGGTAGCGAGGATTATTGCTTGGGTTTTTATTTCTTGCCGTGATCCTTGACTCATAAGATTGATGGATGAGTGATTTTTTCCCATTATAGCCCCCCAGATCAGTTATCAGTTATCAGTGATTCAGTTATCAGGTGTGAGTTTTCTGTTTACTGTTTGCTGTGGGACAAAGAGGGGCTAATTGACAGGAAAAACAAGCGGGATTTCTTGCTTTACAAACCGCCCGGCCGTGGTAAATAATACTAATAGAAAAAGTTTCCCAATCTGGTTGAGGTAGTAAAGCCATTAAATCCCGCTCAATTTTCACCGGATCGTTATTAGTAGTTAAACCCAAACGATTACTTAAGCGCTTAACGTGGGTATCTACTGTCACCCCTTCAATAATCCCGTAAGCGTGAGCAAGTACCACATTAGCGGTTTTTCTAGCTACCCCGGGTAAAGTTAATAATTCCCCCATTGTCTTGGGTACTTCCCCCTGAAAATCCTTGAGAATTTTTTGACAAGCACCCTGAATATTTTTAGCTTTATTGCGATAGAATCCCGTGGAACGAATTAGGGTTTCTAACTCCTCTCGCTCGGCAAAAGCTAAGGATTTAGCATCGGGAAAACGGGCGAATAAAGCAGGAGTCACCTTATTTACCCGCTCATCAGTGCATTGTGCCGAGAGAATCACTGCCACCAATAACTGCACGGGAGTTTGATAATTTAAGCTACAGGTTGCCTCTGGATATAATCGCTTTAAGTTGCTTAAAATCTCTAGGGCGCGTAGTTGAAGCTTAGTTTTTTTTCGCGGGGCCATCACTGGAATAAATCCTGAAAAACTGCTAGGTTAACCGTATCGCGCACGATCAAGAAAACTCCTAATCCTAGTAGTAAAACTAGACCTGTTTGCATGATGTTATCTTGCAGTTTAGTTGGGAGAGGTTTACCTACTAAAGCCTCGATTAATAAAAATACCAATTGACCACCATCAAGGGCAGGTAAAGGCAGAATATTAATCACCGCTAAGTTGATACTAATTAGGGCGGCAAATTGAAAAAGATTCCCCGCATCATTACGAGCGATCGCCGCTCCGTATTCAACAATTTTAACCGGTCCTGCTACCTGTTGAACATTTTCTTTAAAGTTACTAACTAACTGCCCAAAACCTTGCACGGTTAATAGGGTTAATCGTTGAAATTCCCTCGCACCCAAGCCAAAAGCTTGCCCAAAATTATCGGCTTTCAGGTGAGTTTCTTCACCGTTGGGAGCCAATCTAACCCCAATTTTACCCTGACCATCACTGCCCAATTCAGGAGTAACGATTAAATCGAGCGTTTCTGTGGGGCGTTTGATGGTTAATTTTAGGGGTTGATCGGGGGAAGATTGAATAATGTCACGGAAGTCAATAATGGCATTTTGAGAAGCAGTAAGGGGCTGATCATTGACAGCAAGAACGATATCCCCCGCTTTCATTCCCGCTTGTTTGGCGACGGAATTTTCAGCAGTGAAAACCTCTGGAATAATTACCCCTTCTTGATAGTTAATTTGGGTAAAACCCACCGTAGCAGCTTGGGTAACAAGCAAAAAATAGGCAAAAATTAAATTAGCAATTACTCCCGCACTAATGACGATAGCTCGATCAAAAACAGGACGATTGCGTAATAAATCAGGATCGTTATTGGGAATTTGACTATCGGGATCGTCATCGGGAAAACCAACGTAACCCCCTAAAGGAATGGCGCGGAGGGCGTATTCCGTTTCTTTACCTTGATATTTAGCTAAAGCTGGACCAAAACCGATGGAAAAGCGATTAACATGGATAGATTGCCCACGAGCGGCGGCAAAATGACCTAGTTCGTGAACGACAATTAATAGGGCAAGTACACCGATCGCTATTAAAACTGACATGATGATCAAATTATAATGATTTAGCTTTTGTTTATTGTAAGCGATCCTCCCGGGCAGATTGCAAAAAATCTTTAGTTATCGCTAATTTTTCGATCATTTATGGTAAAAGAGATCTTAACCGCCTAATCTGACCCGACGGAGAGCGATCGATGCCTTTGAGTGAGCGCGCCCAGCAATTAATCCCAAAAGCGAGAATCATTAGTTTCGCTAATTGGCCCTATCAGCAAGCAGCGATCGCTGTTTGGCAACAAGCGGATGATCAAACTCGCTATCTCAGCGACAGCGATTTAGATACTATCGTCAATTTAGAGCCTGATTTACTCGTTTCTATTCAGCAAGCTCGAAAACTGCGGCATAATGCTAATATTATCGTCGATAACGCTCGTCAGGCTTTATTAAGCCAATTTCCTACCATTTTTCAACCCGGGGGTGCTCTTCATCCACCCTACCGCGCCGAAGCTTGTTGGCGTGATTTCTGGAACTTTTTACGTTGTATTACCTACGGTGTCGCCGGACAGCAGATTCCCTATACCAGTGCCGAGGGATTGGAAAATATGCGTCTTCTTTACCAAGAATTACAAGTACCATTAGGGGCGATGATTTCGGGATTAGAAGCCTTAAAACAATACAGTTTAGATTATTTTAGTGACTCAGAAAAAACCGCAATTGCTCCCTATTTTGATCACTTAATTACGGTTATGAAAAAGTTTTAAAACCGCGGCATTTAATCCGTGTTAAAATAGTGAGGCCAACAGTTAAAAATGCCGCTCACTGAGGTTAAAACTCTGTTGAACCCATGAAATCATCGGCGCGGGTGAGCCTGTTAGGGCCACCAAAAACCTCGATCGAGTACCTAGCGGGTCGAGGTAGTTTATAAAAGTAAGGGAGATTAAACCTCTTGCGTAATTAATTTTTGAGGGTTCAAAAACGGCACAAATAAGGATTAAATTGCATAAAATCTGTAAATAGACCATTTAATTGATTATTATTCATTCTTAATTCTCCTGGCTACTGACTACTGGCTACTGACTCCTAACCCTAACAACAATTTTTGATTTTTACAAGAGGTCTATTCTATGGATGCCAAAGCGAAATTACTAGAATTGATCGCTGGTAGAAATCGCGGACTCCTGGCCACGGAAAGCGACCGCGTGCGGATTTTAGCGGCGATCGAACAATTGGAGGACCACAATCCCCATCCTCATCCCCTGGAAGTTAAACAACTATTAGGGGGCAATTGGCGTTTACTATTCACCAGCAGCCGCGGCATTCTGGGACTAGATGGCCTACCTTTTTTTCAATTAGGGCAAATTTATCAATATCTCGACCTGAACAAGTCAAAACTTTACAATATCGCCGAAATTATCGGCTTACCTTGGCTAGAAGCGGTAGTAATCGTCTCCGCTACCTTTGAACCCACATCCGAGCGTCGGGTAATGGTCAAATTTGAGCGCTCGATCCTCGGTCTGCAACGTCTTCTCAATTATCATTCTCCCCAAGAATTTATCGAAGCGATCGAAAGTGGCCAAAAATTTCCTCCCCTCGATTTTTCCTTCAATAATCGCCCACAAACAGGTTGGCTCGATATCACCTATCTCGATGAAGATCTCCGCATCGGCCGCGGCAGCGAAGGCAGCGTCTTTATCCTCGCTAAGGAAAAAACCTAACTTAAGAGCTATTCAGGAGACTCCGAGACTCCGAGACAGCTTTTATGTATTCTCCCCACTACCCCACTACCCCACCTCCCCACTACCCCACCTCCCCACTTGTTGCTCCCTTGCTCCCTTGCTCCCTGAGATCAATGCCCCGATCGGTTAGAATCAAAATATGGGAAAAAAATTCTTTAATTTCGGGAACCTTTGCTGACTTATCCCGTCCTCAAGCCCTGAGTGAGGAGTTTATATCCTTAGAGGAAATCCCATGAGTCAATCGATTCCAGCATCTTGGTCACTTGAGGCCAAAAAGTCTCAAAACCCCGTGTCACCTGACAAACTCTCCAACTATGATCTGATTGCACGCTGTCAGGAAGGGTGCCTGCCTGATCGAGCAGCCTTTGCGGAACTGCTGCGGCGCTATCAGGCTCATGTTGATAAATTACTCTATCATTTGGCTCCCGATTGGCAAGATCGCGCTGATTTGGCTCAAGAGGTCTGGATTCGCGTCTATCGCAATATTAACCGTCTCCATGAACCCCTCAAGTTCCGCGGTTGGTTGAGTCGCATTGCTACTAATCTTTTTTACGACGAATTGCGGAAACGCAAGCGGGTTAATCACCCCATTTCTCTCGATGCTCCCCGGCGCGTGGAAGATGGCGAAATCGATTGGGATATCGAGTCCGATTACCCCAGTCCCGATGAACATCTCACCACCCACGAATTCTACGATCAATTACAAGCGGCGATCGCTGATTTACCAGAAGCTTTTCGGACAACTATTATTCTGCGAGAAATTGAAGGTATGGCCTACGAAGAAATTGCCGAGATCACGGGAGTTTCTTTAGGAACTGTTAAATCTCGCATTGCTCGCGCTCGCGCTAAATTACAATCTGTTTTACAGCCCTATTTTACGGAAGGCTAAAGAAAATTGTGGTGATTCGGCACTAACGGTCGAAGTGAGGAGTCGTTAAAGTTAACTAGCTCCGTGCTGGTGAAAAGTGATTGCATACCGATCGCTTCTGGTCGAGGTCAACCATGAATAATTATCAACCCGAAGACGTTCAATGGATCAAGTCTTTGTTACGTCACGATGAGGGGGATTCCCAATCCGCAACCGAGGATATTTTATTCTTAGATGAGGATAACGAAGCAGCTCATCGTTTCGATTTAATTAGCGCCTATATTGATAACGAAGTAACGGTAGAGGAAAGGAAGCTGGTTCAGCATTGGTTAGACCATGATGCTGCCGCTAAAAAACTCTATCGGCAGCTCTTGGGATTACAAACTAATTTAAGGCAAATCCCCGTACCGGTTACTAGGGCCAGCGACCGATTGGCAGAACAGGTGTTCAGAAAAGTCGATGGTCAGCGTCGTCGGCAATATTATGTTTATGGTGGCGCAATTTTCACCGCTATGGCGATCGCTGTTGGCTCCTACTTCGTCTCGGGACGCAACGATCCCCTCTCCCAAATGGCCAGCAGTCCGAGCAGTATTAGCCAAGAGGGAGACCATTTGATGATTGCTCTTAACCATCCAATTATGGAGATTCCCACAACGGAAGAGCCAAAAGAGAATGGCCAAAGGTAAGGTCTATGGGGATAAATGCCAGCATTCTCGTGCGATCGCCCAATCTTCCGCCGTAGCAATTACCATCACTCTTACTTTAGATGTGTCGGTGGCGATATCCTCATCCCGGGGATGGGCGGCATTTTTAGCCAAATCTAACTCTAAACCCAAAAAAGACCAGCCTTGACTGGCTTTTTCCCGCACTAAAGCTGAATTTTCGCCGATTCCTGCCGTAAATACCAACACATCTAACCCCTCTAGAGAAGCGATCATCGATCCGATTAAACTTTTCAGACGATGAATATACATCTCAAATGCTAATTTTGCCCTCTGGTTGCCTTCGGCCATTGCCGTCGTAATTGCCCGCATATCCCCAGAAATACCCGAAATTCCCTTTAAACCCGATTCTTTATTCAGTAAACTATTTAAACTATCGGGATTGTATTGATATTCTCGCTCTAGATAAATCAGAATCGCCGGATCGATCGAACCGCTGCGGGTTCCCATCATCAATCCCTCTAGGGGAGTAAATCCCATAGTAGTATCGACACTTTTACCCCCCTTGACTGCCGATAGGGAAGCACCATTGCCCAGATGACAAATCACCATTTTCAAAGATTCTAGGGGTTTTGCCAACAATTCGGCAGCCCGTTGGGAGCAGTACTGATGACTGGTGCCATGGAAACCATAGCGACGGATTCCCAGTTCACTCCATTGGTAGGGAATGGGATAAAGAGAAGACTCGGGAGGGATAGAACGATGAAAAGCGGTGTCAAACACTGCTACTTGAGGAACATTGCCCAAAACTTGCTCGATCGCCTCAATTCCTTCTAAATGAGCGGGATTATGGCTAGGAGCGAGGGGAATCAGCTTTTTAATCGTTTCTTTGACTGGGGGAGTGATCATGGTTGCCTGGGAATATTCCGTGCCACCATGGACAACTCGATGACCGACTATACTAATGTCGGCCAGGTTGGCCAGTACTTTAGTTTCGCCAGTGACTAAGGTATCTAACATCCGAGCAATTGCCGCCGGACGATCCTGACTAGAAAGATTAATTTCCTGTTTAATTCCCTTGGCTTTTACCGTTAAAACCCCGTAATCAGGGTTAACTGTCCAATCGATCCCCGCTGCCCAAATCGGTTGCGGAGGATGGCAGGGGAGAATATCTAAATCGTATAAACAACTTTTTTGACTGCTCGATCCCGCATTTAAGACCAGAATTTTCATGGCAAAGCTCAATTAGGAGGTGGCTTGTGCTGATCATAATCAAACTCAGGTTAAGCCTAGATAAAATCGATTACTTTTGGGGTTTTTCTTCAGGAAAATTTTATCTGGCCGCCATCACCCATCCCTGACTTGAAAGAGGGTGTAGGGTGTGGGGTGTGGGGTGTAGGGAAGGAAACCTCTTTCATCTCTGGTGGTGAAAATTTTTTCATCGAGACTGACTCGGGCAATATTACAAAACTTTATCAAAAAAAAGTCAAAATAGAGCCTCTAGGGTTATAAAATACAAGAATGCCCCTTGTGAAATTGATCCAAGAAGCTACCTCTGATGCAAGTTAAGGCCTCTAAAGTGGATTTAGAGCTAGTTCTCGTCCTTTTCACCAGTGGAATGTCAACATCGCACCACGAATCTCTAGAATGGAATTTTTGCGTATTCTAGATAACCGTGATTACTAGAGGATTTCTTAAGTATGTCAGAGGTTACTGCCGTTACTGCCGTTACAGATGCCACCTTTAAAGATGAAGTTTTAGATAGTGCCGACCTTGTCCTAGTGGATTTCTGGGCTCCTTGGTGCGGCCCCTGTCGAATGGTGGCTCCCGTTGTCGGAGAAATTGCCGAAATGTTCATAGGGCAAGTCAAGGTGGTGAAACTCAACACCGACGAAAACCCCAATATCGCTAGTCAGTACGGGATTCGCAGTATTCCTACTCTGATGATCTTCAAAGGAGGTCAAAAAGTTGATATGGTGGTCGGGGCTGTACCGAAAACCACTTTAGCTAATACCATAGATAAACACCTGAAACCTGATGATCCTCAAAAGGGGTCAAAAAGTTGATCTAGTGGTCGGGGCTGCACCGAAAACTACTTTAGCTAATACCCTAAATAAGCATTTGGGGGTTAACTAGGTTTTCTGGTAACGCATACCGGGTAACTGAGTCACTAAACCTATTAATTCTAATTCCAATAAGATCCCCGCCACTTCTGAGGTGGGGATTTGCATTTTTTGAACAATAATGTCAAACAACAGGGCATCTCTGTCAAATAACTGATACACTTGTGCTAGTCTAGGTTCTAGATTGACTGGAGGAGCAGCATTAACGACCGAGGATGTGTCTGGAGGAAGTGAAGGGGAGAGATTAACCGGTGCGGATTGGTTCGTGGTGGGAATTGCCCCCAACATTTCTAATAATTTCTCCTCAGAAACGATAATTTCTGCCCCCTGATGAATGAGTTGTAAACAGCCCCTAGCGGCGGTAATATCGGGAGAATTGGGTAAAGCATAGATATCGCCGCCAAATTCGTTAGCATAACTGGCCGTAATCAGGGAGCCAGACCTTTCGGGGGCCTCGATAACAATCGTCGCGCGACTTAAACCGGCGATAATGCGATTACGACTGGGAAAATGGGCTTTATTCGGCTGAGTTGCGGCGGGATGTTCACTAATGACTAAACCCTGCTTTTGGATGTCCGCCTGTAGCTGCCGATGACGACTAGGATAAACCACATCGACCCCCGTTCCCAAGACGGCAATCGTTCTTCCCCCTGCTTTTAAACAGCTTTGGTGTGCCTCGCCATCAATTCCTTCGGCCATGCCAGAAACAATAGTAAATCCCTGTTGGGCCAAAAGGGTACTTAAGCGCCGCGCCCAGCGCCTGCCGTGATCCGTGGGGTTACGAGTACCCACAATGGCGACGGTGGGGATATTTCCCTGATTTTCCTCTAAATTGACCTTTCCTTGATAGTAAAGTAAGGGGGGAGGACTGGGAATTTCCCAGAGAAAGCGGGGATATTCTGGGTCGCTAGGAGTCCAAAAAAGGGGGTTTTTCTGGATATGTTCGGCGAAAAGAGCTTCTGGGTCAATTTGCGCTCGCCCTTCCCGTACCGCTACCATTAACTTTTTGCCAAATCCCGCCACTTCTGCGATCGCAGAATCGGAGGCATTCCAGGCCACAGCGACACTGCCAAAATGTTGATAGAGTCGCTTTAGGGAAATTGACCCAACTCCAGCAATACTTGACCATGCTAACCAATAAACGCGCTCGTCTGTCAATTTGAAAAAGCTCCTCAAACCCAGTAATATTTTCAGTCGGTTAAAACTGACTGCGGCCAGATGACCTTAATTTATTTTAATCTTGCTGGAACCCCTTCCATTAGTTGTTGAGGTATTGTTGAGCCTCGTCGTGGGCGTAGCGTCGCCCCCAACCCCCCCCCGCGCATTAGCTTTTTGGTGGGATGCTTACAGGCAGCTGCTGATACATTTGTCATCATTTAAGAGTCACTGATAATTGCTGATTGTCGGTATTTCTGCAAATGTGAGATGCACCCGGTAGGGGATAGAAGATTTAACTTAGTGTCTATAGAGTTATTGAAAAAATCGGGTCTAAAACCTCGCCTTAAGACGAAAAGTTTTTGGAGCGGGGCATAAATCCCCGTTACAAAAACGGCCTCCTGCCCCCTGCCTTTGTTATTGGGGTTTAGTTTTACTAGGAATCAGAATTAATGACCAGTAAGTAGCAGCCTCTGGATCGACTTCTGTAATCGGAATAATTTGCTGATTGGGTAGGGTTGCTCGTTCGATGTAGAGGGCGCGTTCTAATAATCCTAATTCCTCGAGAATATTGCGAACTTTAGCGAAATGTCTGCCCAATTTAATAATCGCTGCTGCATCGATAAAGGCTAGGCGATCCCGCAATATTTCCGCCTCTAAAGTAGCGGGCATAATACTAAATACGTCATTTCGATAAGTAATAGGTACACCCAGCATTGCTGCACTTGCCATCACTGAAGAAATACCCGGCACGACTTCAATGGAAAAGCGATCGCACAAGCGATTAAAGATATACATAAACGTGCCATACAACATCGGATCGCCCACACATAGAACCGCCACATCTCGACCTAAGTTTAACTGTTCGGCGATATTTTCGGCGGCAATATCATAATGAGGTTGAGAACTGCGCTCGACACTAAAAGGCAAAGGCATGGGAATTTCTATCTGCTCGGGACGGATAAAATCCGAGACAATTGCCCGTGCCAAAACTTTGCCACTTTCTAAGGTAGGATAGGCAATTACCGGAACAGTTGTGAGAATCCGGTGTGCTTTTAGCGTCAACAATTCGGGATCACCGGGCCCGATTCCTAATCCATAAAGTTTGCCTAATTTATTCATAATTCGTTCTCTTTTGCTAAAGCATTGACTGCTGCTGCTGCGATTGCGCTGCCTCCCCTACGTCCGTGCAGGGTAATAAATGGCACACCACGACTATTAGTTGCTAATTCTGTTTTCGACTCTGCCGCTCCCACAAATCCCACGGGAAAGCCTAAAATCAAAGCCGGTTTATCTACATTTTGATCGAGCAATTCTAGCAGGCGAAAAAGTGCGGTTGGTGCATTACCAATGGCCACCACTGCTCCAGCTAAATGAGGTCGCCAAAGTTCTAAAGCGGCAGCGGAGCGGGTATTATTAATTTGCCGTGCTAACTCGGTCACTTCTGGATGATTGAGGGTACAAATAATCGGATTATCTTTAGGTAAACGCGCTTTGGTAATGCCATTAGCGACCATTTGAGAATCACAGAGAATTGCTGCACCCCCAGCGAGGGCATTTCGTCCGATTTTAACTGCATCCGGTGATGCTTCTAAATCTTCTGTTATGTCTGTCATCCCACAGGAATGAATTAGACGAACCGCCACATGAGCTAAATCATCGGGGAGATTTTTCCAGTTAGTTTCAGCCCGAATAATAGCAAAAGATTTGCGGTAAATTTCCTCGCCATTCTTAATGTATTCCATTCTATTCATCTAAATTTTTCGATTTTTGGGAGCTTAAAATTTGGGCTATGAGGGGGGGAATCTTGGTAAATTCTCCCTCAAATATGGGTGTTTCTAAGAACTTTTGACTATCACCCACATAGACTTGATAAGCTTCTAGTATTTGGCCATTTTCCTCGATGGTAGTTCCTAAAAGGGTAATTTCGGCTGGACCCGGTTGAGCGCAGGATTTAGCACAACCCGTCAAATGAATATTAACAGGAGAATTGCAGGTTAAGCGTTCTTTCAAATAATCTGCCAAGAGAGAAGCATGAATTTGAGTTGCAGTGGCCGCCGCTGCACAGCCCGGTTTACCGCTACAGGCAACTATCCCCGCATCCCATCCAAGAGAAGCGGATAATCCTAGTGATGCCAGTTTTGGCAACAATTCTGAGACTTTTTCATCGGGAATATCGGGTAATATAACAGTCTGCCAAGGGGTTAATCGTAACTGACCACTGCCAAAAGTTTCTGATAGTGCCGCTAATCCCCATAGTTGATTAGCCGTCAATTGTCCTAATCTTAATGATAGACCAATATAAGATAATCCTGGTTGCTTTTGAGGATGAATTCCCAGATGAAAATAGGGTTGAGTAGAATGGGCAGCCTGCCGGTATTCTTGCCCTTGTATTATGCCGGTAGAAGTCCGATGTAATTGGTAGTTAACTTGTTCGAGATATTTTGTCAATCCCCAATCTTTGAGCAGGTGTTTCATCCGAGGTTTTTTCCCCTTGATATTGGGGGTTTGTTGAACATAATCGATATAAACTGTGACTAAAGCTTTGACCACAGCTAAACAGTTTTCTGGCTCAATTAATAAGTCCGTGTCATAGAATTGTTTATCTCCTCCGAGGGCTAATCGAAAGCAAACAAGAGAAGTTAAATTTGTCGGATTATTGACGGTAATTGCCGATAGCTGAATCTCGTTATAGCGGTGTTGCCAGGCCATAGTTGAACCGGTGCCAATTCCCACTGCACCACCGCCATCGATCCCGATACTAAATTTAGGACTTAGTTGGGCAATTGATGGATAATTTTGGATAAAATTATCTAATTCTTGGACTAATGAACGGGTATCGATCGATTCTTGGCAGTCAATTCCAGCCGTGGGACTGGACATGATATTACGCAAATGATCGATACTGGGATTATGGGCAGCTAACCCTAATTTTTGCAGGGTTTGAAATTCTTCTAAACTGGGGGATTTTTGCAGTCCGCGAATTTGCAAATTTGCCCGATTGGTAACTTGTATTGTCGTCTGCCATTGTTCGAGCCAAGTGGCGATCGCTTTTCCCTGTGGAGAATTGAGCCATCCACCGGGGGTGCGGAGACGAATTAAAAACCCATCTTGGGCAGCAGTTCCATAAAATAAACCCGGACAAGCATTTGCTTCAACTAACCAATTCACCGTTGTTTGTTCTCCATGCGACGCAGAGAAGTAGTTAGAAAATTATTTGTCTATCTACCGATTAAAAACTTGTAATTGGCATTCTGACTCGCAAGGAAAAAGGGAAGATGTACTCTTTTTACTTTTTACTTGATTACAGCTGCGGCACAGTACCAGAATCGCACTGGACTTTCCCAAAGACAAGTTTAAGGATTATACCACGTTTTCGGTTGAAACTCAGTATCGTTAAGAATTGCTACATTTTCACCCCTTTGTGCCAAGACAAATAAACCTTGACGATAGGCATATTTATCCGCTCCTTCTTCGATTTCAATGCCTGCTACTGCCCCATATAAT
>NZ_JBHFLL010000172.1:0-25980 GCF_041928595.1 Microcystis sp. BLCC-F209 | reverse complement strand
TTCTAGGTTCTGTGTGATAAGTTTAATTGACATAGGATCGATCGATCTTTGTGTCCTTTGTGTCTTTGTGGTTCGTTCCACCCCCTCGCTCTTGAGAAATGTATCTTAGAATACATTTTACCCACCAAAGCTGGGAGAGCCGTAATCAGTAATCAGTAATCAGTTATCAGTGGAAAGCTTAGGGCTGAAAGCTATCATTCAAAAGTTAACTATCAATATAGCGCTTTTCACGTTACTGAGGTATCGACAAGTTTTGCCAACAAAGGGTTTAAGTACCTTGCCCATGCCTCATTCTGATGAAAACTGCTATAAGTACATTTCATTGACTGAATTATTTTAACTATGGCGATTATTGTCCAACATTTGACCACAGGTAACGAATATATATTCCTAGGAGTTAGTGGGGGTGAAAGTAAGAATATTTTACCCACCAAAATGTTAGGAGATTTCTTTGCAATGGAGGATGCAGATAAATCTCGAACGGTGACGGTTTGTGACGATCAAGGCCGCCTACTTTGGTTTCCCGTCACAGAAATGATTGTGGTGGAGGTAGATGGTCAAAAACCCGAAGAATTATTACCAGAAATTATCCCCCCCGAACCAATACCTTTACAATTAGATAAAGAGCATCAACCTCAGTCCCCGGAAAATCAAGGAAACATCGATGAATTTGCCGAAGATGACGATTGGATCTAAAATTAAATACCTAATTTTAGCGGGAATAATTGCCCTATTTACTATTGGCTTTAATTCCCTCTATTCGGTTTCTCAAAACTCGATCGCTACTTCTTAGAAAAAGATGATAATATCTGGTTTATTCAATCAGAAAAAACTTGGTTAGCCCTGAGATTAATTAATCTTTCTTCTCCTGAAATGATCGAGATTCCCAATTCCCCTTATCCCAAGCTTTACCCACAGGTAACAATTATGCGGGTTTTGCCCTGGAAGTGGGGGAAGCGGCAACCCAGGGCAGTTATGAGAATTTTGATAGCATATTTAAGCAAAAAAGTCAAGTAAATTTCACTCAAATTAACCAAGGCACCCTCTTATTTAAAGGCAGTCAAGGACAGAGTTGACAATTTACCTATAATCAAATCAATCTACTGCCGATGTTAGCTCGTAACGGTCAAAGGCACGATTGGTCAAAAAATTTCGCCCTTTATAACAGTTTAAGTCGAGATGACTCTCCCGTTTCTTTGGGTTGAAAAAAGGGCAAATTAACCGTCAAAGCAGGGAAATATAAATTTTCTAATGCTTTGATCCTATCCTCTCCTTAAGTTAGATATTCTCGATTATTTATTCAGCAAACCCTAGTTATGAGGAGAGGCAAAAGGCAAAAGGCAAAAGGCAAAAGGCAAAAGGCAAAAGGCAAAAGGCAAAAGGCAGCTTTGTTCTCCCCACTTCCCCACACCCCACACCCCACACCCCACTTCCCCACGAAAAACTTTTTCAGCAGACCCTATTTATGGGGATTGATCAGACCATTTGCGCTTGATTTAATACCTCTTGCAATTCTTCTCCTTCGATTACTTCCGTGGTCAAAAGATTAGCAGTAATGGACTCTAATAAATTGCGGTTGTGACTGAGAATTGCTAGGGCTTTTTGGTAACTAGCGTCGATAATTTGTTTAACTTCTTCATCGATCACTTTGGCCGTATTTTCCCCGATCGAACGGCGGGGACTACCCTGATTATTACCTAAAAAATTAGCCTGTCCTGTTTTATCGTAGGCTAGGGGTCCTAGGGATTTACTCATACCATAAATTGTCACCATTCTTTCCGCAATATCCGTCGCCCTTTGTAAATCATCGGAAGCGCCATTAGTGACACTGCCAAAGATTAATTCTTCAGCAGCCCGACCGCCCAATAACATAGTAATTTGTTCTTTAAATTCGGTTTCTGTCATCAAAAAACGGTCTTCCGTGGGAATTTTCAGGGTATAACCCAAAGCGGATAAACCCCGGGGAACGATGGAAATTTTCTCCACCCGACCACCTCCCGGCATGACAGCACCGACTAAAGCATGGCCGACCTCGTGATAAGCGACGATTTTCTTTTCTTTTTCCGATAAAACGCGACTTTTCTTTTCTAAGCCAGCGATAACTCTTTCGATCGCTTCTTTAAAATCAATTTGACTGACTTTTTCCCGATTATTACGGGCAGCCAAGAGAGCAGCCTCATTGACGAGGTTGGCTAAATCGGCCCCGGCAAAACCGGGGGTTTGGGTGGCGATCGCTTTGAGGTTAACATCTTCACCCATCTGGACTCGTTGGGCGTATATTTGCAAAATTGCCAATCGTCCCGCTAAATCGGGACGATCCACCAGAACTTGGCGATCAAAGCGCCCCGGACGCAATAAAGCGGCATCAAGAGTCTCTGGGCGATTGGTGGCGGCTAAAACGATGACTACGGCTTCTTTGGGACTAAAACCGTCCATTTCTGTCAAAAGTTGGTTTAAAGTCTGCTCGCGCTCATCATTACTGCCGCTAGTTCCCGATCCCGAACTTCTCGATTTACCGATCGCGTCCAATTCATCAATAAAAATGATGCTAGGGGCATTTTTCTTCGCTTGGGCAAATAGATCCCGCACCCGGGCTGCCCCGGTCCCGACAAATAACTCCACGAATTCCGAGGCCGAAATGCTAAAAAAAGTCACTCCCGCTTCTCCCGCGACCGCTTTTGCTAAGAGAGTTTTCCCCGTCCCAGGCGGTCCGACTAAGAGAACACCCTTAGGAATACGCGCCCCAATTTTATTAAAGCGCTCGGCATCCTTGAGAAATTCGACAATTTCCTTTAACTCGGTTTTTGCTTCCTCGGCCCCGGCCACATCAGTGAAGGTAATCGGATATTTTTCGTTGTCTCCGTAAACTTTAGCGAGATTTTTGTTAAAAAGCAGCGATTTACGCGTGTCATCGTTGCGATACAACAGAAACTGCATGGCGGCGACTAAAATTAAGGGAGGAACCACCCAAGCGAGGAGAGTGCTGATCCAACTGTTTTCGGCCACGGGAATCGCCTCGAAGATTACGCCTTTTTGCTGTAATAGTTGGGGTAATTGGGGGTTATAGACTGGAATCGTGGCAAAAACTCGTGCGGGGACTAGATTACTGCTTGGTTTGTTGTCCAGAGAACCAGAATCACCGTAAAGGGGGTTACTTGATTCCGGGGGATTAACGGGGGGATTACCCGGAATAGGCAGGGATTCTAAAGGATTTTTTAATTGATAATAGATGACTTGATTGCCAATTCTGACCCTACTGATGTCGCCCCGTTCCACTCTACTGATAAATTCGCTGTAGGGTTCGAGGGGAATATTGGATAATTCTGAGGGACGAGGGATAAGAAAATAGCCTAAAGCGGCAACACCGGAACAAATAAGCAGAATTTTGCCTAACCGCGGCAACCGCGACCAGGAAAATTTATTATCTTCTTGATTAGCCATAATTTTTAGGGTAGGTCACAGTGAAAATACAAAGTTGATACCAATAATTACCTAATTTTTAGGGTAGGTGAGAGTGAAAATACAAAGTTCATACTAACAATTCCCTGTCTTGATCGCCTTACCGATGGGATAGGATAGAGGATGGAATACTTGGTAGCGAGCGACAAACGAGAGAAATCCCATGAATTTAGTTAGCTTAGAGAACTTTCTCGATAACACTTCTTTTTTAGTCCTGTTTTTAACCATGCTGGTTTATTGGGCCGGGGCAGCCTTTCCCAGCATACCTTTGTTGCAGGGCCTGGGCAGCACGGGAGTGGCCATCGCAAACCTCTGTATCGCCGCTTTATTGGGGGCGCGCTGGTTAGAAGCGGGTTATTTCCCCATTAGCAATCTTTACGAATCTTTATTCTTTCTCGCTTGGGGTGTAACTGCGGTTCATTTAATTGCTGAGTACACTAGCCGCAGTCGCCTGGTGGGGGTGGTGACGACTCCTGTGGCCATGGGGATTACCGCTTTTGCCACTTTGTCCTTACCCGGAGAAATGCAAACTTCGGCGCCCTTGGTTCCGGCTTTAAAATCGAATTGGTTGATGATGCACGTTAGCGTCATGATGTTAAGTTATGCTGCTTTGATGGTGGGTTCCCTGATGGCGATCGCTTTTCTGATCGTCACTAGAGGTCAAAATATCGAGTTAAAAGGCAGTTCCGTGGGTACGGGGGCCTATCGTCTCCAAAATAAGTTATCTACCACCCTTTCGGCCCCAATTTTCATGGAAACGGCTAACGGTGGCCCAACCGCCCTTTTAACTCCCACCTTAACAGCCATGGCAACTCTTTCGCCCCAACGTCTCAGCTTGGCGGAAACCCTCGATAATATCAGTTATCGGGTCATCGGTCTCGGTTTTCCCCTTCTCACTATCGGTATCATCGCCGGCGCAGTTTGGGCCAATGAAGCTTGGGGTTCCTATTGGAGTTGGGATCCGAAAGAAACTTGGGCGCTAATTACTTGGTTAGTTTTTGCCGCTTATCTCCATGCCCGCATTACCCGGGGATGGCAGGGAAGAAAACCGGCTATTCTAGCAGCCAGCGGTTTTGTTGTGGTTTGGGTATGTTATTTAGGGGTGAATCTTTTAGGTAAAGGTCTTCATTCCTACGGCTGGTTTTTCTAAATCGGTTATAGGGGTGGGTTGGTAAACCTGCCCCTCCTGACTTGAAAGAGGGTGTAGGAATTATAAATTATGAATTATGAATTATGAATTATGAATTGGGGTGTGGGGTGTGGGGAGTTTTCTCAGTGAACTGATAACTGATAACTGATAACTGATAACTGATAACTGATAACTGTCTCTTAACCCCACCAACAAACTTTTTGCCGCAAACCATAAATAATTACCACTTCTCAAAACTTATAAAAAATGATCGAGCAGAAAACTACTATTAAAAATCTGGCTTTAATTGCCGGTGTGCATGGCAATGAACTAACTCCCGCTTATCTGGTTAAATACCTGCAAAACTCAGCTAATCTCCTGGCCCGCAGCAGTTTTCAATCCCACACTCTCATCGCTAACCCCTTGGCCCTAAAGCAACGGGTTAGATATGTCGATACGGATTTAAATCGTTGTTTTAACCGAGCAGATTTAGCCAATCCTAATTATCAGCAATACGAGCAACTAATAGCGAAAGATATCTATCAACAAATCCGAGAAAAATCCATTGATTTATTAATCGATATTCACAGCACCACATCTAACATGATGCTGGCGATTATTTATTCTAACCCCCATCCTTGGCTATTAAAACTCTTTACCTATCTAACTAAAATTAACCCTGATGTGCGCTTAATTTATCATCCCGTCAGCGAGGAAGAAAATCATTTTCTTAAAGGAATTTGTCCCCTAGCTTTTACCCTAGAAATCGGTCCGGTTAACCACGGTGTCATCTGTCCCTATCTTTTTCGTCAAACCGAAACACTCATCTATCAAATCCTAGACTATATCGAACAGGAAAATTATCTGGCTGCCCGTCTCGATACTTTCGGCGAATCCCTAACAGTTTACCAACGTTTAGGCTCGATCGATTATCCTAGGGATAAACAGGGTGAAATTAAAGCCATGTTACATCCTCAGATTCTCCAACGAGATTATCAGGCAATTCAACCCAATCAACCGATTTTTCTAACATTTGATGGTCAAGAAATTATCTATCGTGGGGAATCTACATTATATCCTATCTTTGTTGGAGAATCTTCCTATAAAGAAAAAGGAATCGCCCTTTGTTGGACAGCAAAAAAACAAATCGATGTTAATTAGGGTTTGCGGCAAAAAGTTTGTTGGTGGGGTTAGGAGTCAGTAGCCGGTCGTCAGGAGGCAGGGTGATAGGAGTTTAGGGTGTTAGGGTTTTAGGGTTTTAGGGTTTTAGTTGAAATTCCCCCACTTCCCACTTCCCACTTCCCACTTCCCACTTCCCACAACCCACACCCCAATTCATAATTCATAATTTATAATTCCTATACCCCACTTCCCACACCCTGTCCCCACGAAAAACTTTTTCAGCAGACCCTAAATAAGGGAAAAGCCACTATGACCTTTACTTCTGATTCTCTTTTAGCTGAACGTTACCAACTGCAACAACGTCTAGGCAATACCGCTATCGGTCGTCAAACTTGGTTAGCTACCGATATATTATCCCAAGAATCGGTAATTATTAAACTCCTCGCTTTTAGTCCCCAGATGGAGTGGGAAGAATTAAAATTATTTGAAAGAGAGGCAGCCGTCTTAGCTTCTCTCCATCATCCCCGTATTCCCCGCTATCGCGATTATTTTTCCCTCGATAAAAATCAAGGTGACGGGATTCCTTGGTTTGTACTCGTACAAGATTATATACCGGGAGAATCCCTAAGCGATCGCTTAGAAAGGGGGCAACGTTTCACCCCTACGGTAATTCGGACTATTGCCCAAGAAGTTCTCGAAATTCTCATCTATTTGCATGAATTATCGCCCCCAGTATTACATCGAGATATTAAACCTAGTAATTTAATTATTAACTCGGAAAATAACGTTTATTTAGTAGATTTTGGCGCAGTCCAGTCCAGGGGTGCAGTGACAGGAGTTACTTTTACCGTGGTGGGGACGAGTGGTTATGCACCCCTAGAACAATTTTGGGGCCGAGCAGTTCCGGGTTCTGATTTATATGCCTTGGGTATGACTTTAATTCATTTATTGACGGGAATTGTGCCGATAGAACTGCCCCACCGCGAGTCTAAAATTCAATTTCGTCAACTGGTGACAATCGATGATGATTTAATCGATTGGTTAGAAACTATGACCGATATGGCAGTAGAAAAGCGGTTTAAAAGTGCCAGAGAATCTCTGAAATTTCTCCAACATCCCTACCATCGCCAAGCCTCAAGTTTAATCGATCCTAAGAAATTACCAAAACCTCCCCACAGTTCCATCCGTATCGCTAAACACCGGGATAATTTCGAGATTAATTTACCCCCCAAAATTAAGCTACCTTCTGATGGGCCTACTCTCTGGTCTTTGGCGATTGTCCTTACTGTCAGTATCTTTATCTCCCCGATTCTTACCTTTATTATAGCTCTAATTGGTTTTATTTGTTTGCGGGAGATGCAATTAATTTTTACCCCTCAAGAAGTTTTAATTAAATATAAACTCTTCAATTTTATCTATAAAAAATTTGCTTTCAAAACTCAAGATTTATGGGGTATTTTTCTCCATAGCAACGGCACAGAAGGTAACTATCAGATTCGTCTGCGGACGGCTAAAAATTACTATCTTATCGGTCAGAATCTCCGGGAGGATGAATGTCTCTGGTTAGGACAGGAAATCCAAGATTGGTTAAATTTTATTAAATATAACGTTTCTCATCAAGAGGAAGTGTAGCCTGACAGGGTATCTTCTCCCGACTCCCCAAAACGAAAACCTTGTACCTCATCATCAAGATAACTGAGAATCAATTGAAGAAATCCTAGGAATTAGTCGGTGGGCATTTTTCCTTTTTTAACCTTAATCTTGCAGAGATTACCCTATCTTGATAGAATAATAACTGATTTACATTTCCTCAGCTAGAAGACGGCAATTATTAAATCGGATTAGGAATGGCAAAAAGGCGGCTGTGAAATGTTAGTTATTAGTGGGGAATAAAAAATGATCTCTGAAATTTACCAAAAAGTCAGTTTGTTAGTTTTGTATCAAGGAGTTTTTGATAATGCTATTGGCAAGGCATTTATTACCCTATTATCTACGGATAATGTTGCCGATTTTCTCAAAGCCTATGGTCAATGGTTTCAAGCTTTAGCATCTAAAAATATCAGTTGGAATGATTTTCTAGTCGAACAAATTTTATTAGATGATAATCCCTTTAGTCAACAGGTACAGAAAAAAAGTGTTTGGGAGTTACCCGAATCTTTAATTAATGGCGTGAAACAGGATTTATCTATCCTGCAATCTCTCTATAATTCTAGCATTTATACCTTAAGTAATTCGACAGTTTTTGAACAAATTAAATTTCTCAGTTTCCCCGCTTGGGAAGTGGATAATAAATTAGAAAGTTTTCTACATTCCGGTTTAGATTGGACGGAATTAGTCGAAGATTTAGCCGATTATTATCGCCAATGTGGTACAGGAATTTTTGCCCGTTATCAAGCTTTAAGGTGGCAAGAAGGCCGATTACAGGGAATTACTCATCCCGATCCTGTGCAGATTCAAGAAATAGTCGGTTATGAAATGCCCAAGGA
This sequence comes from Microcystis sp. BLCC-F209, assembly GCF_041928595.1. Classification (NCBI taxonomy): domain Bacteria; kingdom Bacillati; phylum Cyanobacteriota; class Cyanophyceae; order Chroococcales; family Microcystaceae; genus Microcystis; species Microcystis sp. BLCC-F209. Next base: position 17,784 of record NZ_JBHFLL010000172.1, on the reverse strand, counting down.
AACCTTGATTAAAAACACCGAGTTTTTATTAGCAGGTTATCCCGCTTTAAATGTCCTACTCTATGGCAGCCGTGGTTCAGGAAAATCCTCTCTAGTCAAGGGATTATTGCAAAAATACCATAGTCAAGGATTGCGCTTAATTGAAGTGGCCAAATCCCAATTAAAAGACCTACCATTAATTATGGAAATTCTGCGAGATTTACCGCAAAAATTTATTATCTTTGTCGATGATTTATCCTTTGAAGAAGACGATGAAGCTTTTAAAGCTTTAAAGGTTATTTTAGAGGGAAGTGTCACCGCTAGACCGAAAAATGTCGTAGTTTATGCCACTTCTAACCGCCGACATTTAGTCAGAGAATTTTTTGCCGATCGACCCCAACCAAAAGATGGGGATGAAGTGCATAATTGGGACACAGTACAAGAAAAATTATCCTTTAGTGATCGCTTTGGTTTAACCCTAACTTTTGAACCAGCTAATCAAGAAAAATATTTGGAAATAGTTCGTCATTTGGCCGCTTTAGCTAAATTAGAAATTAGCCTAGAAGACTTGGAATTTCGTGCCAAACAATGGGCAACCCAACATAATGGGCGATCGGGAAGAACTGCCAGACAATTTGTTGATTTTCTCCAAGGGGAATTAGAATTAAATAGTTAGCATTAATTGTGTTATGATTGAATAAAAGAGGCTCTAATCTAGAAAAATGTTGACTTCATCTCTTCCTAAAACCCTCAGCTTAGAAGCATATCGTGATTTAGAAACCATTGCCGAGGTTAAACACGAATATCACGCTGGTAAAATTATCGAGATGACGGGGGGAAGCATCAATCATAATAGTATTCTCATATTAACCAAAAGTTGTCAAACAATCCGAAACTGGTTTGGAGAAATCATTAGCTATTTCGAGGGAAGGACAAAGAATGGAGTGGTCGAGGGAATCAACAATAAACTTAAACTAATAAAAGGGAGCGGCTATGGGTTGAGAAACTTTCAGGATTTTTTGGTTATACCAAATCCGTTTTTAATAGTGCGATTAACTCTCAAGTTATGAATTGTTTCTCCCCACACCCCACACCCGTTCGGGCCTCGGACGTTCGGTGAGATCAGTCGAGCGGACGGTGAGCCTGTCGAACCGCGGCGTGAGCTTTTGTCGAACGCTGAGCTCACGGCGGAAGCCCACACCCCACTATTCTATACTTTTTAAACAGGATTTAGTATTAGAAGTATGTTGTCTTGGCATTTTGTATGTTAATTTAGCATAAAGAGTAACAAAGAGCGAAAATTACCTGCTTTATCCTTAGATTATGAAAAACATCAATTTTCCTTTGATTTCTGTGATTATTCCGACATACGGTCGCGAGAAAACTCTGCAAGATACTTTGGCAGACGTAATCAAGCAGGACTACCCTAGTTTTGAAGTTTTGGTTATCGACCAAACTCCCCTACATACTCCTGAAACCCAAGCCTATCTAGAAGAATTAAAAACCCAAGCTAAATTTCGCTGGTTTCGGGTTAATTGGGCTAGTCTGCCAAGAGCGCGCAATTACGGAGTGCGTCGGGCTACAGGTGAGATCATTTTATTCATCGATGATGACGTGCGGCTAACCGAGGAGTTTTTAAAGGCTCATGCTCGTAATTACTTAGAACGACCTGATGTCGGGGCGGTAGCGGGTCGGGTTCTCAACCCAAAAAGCCTAGAAGAAGGAGATAAAATATTGACCATTGAATACCTTCCCACTGAAGCCATGGATCCGGGAATTGCTTGGTACTACATTGATTTAACTCATACGGTAAAGCCTCAGCAAGTCATAACATCAAGGGGTTGCAATATGTCTTTTCGTAGCGAGATCTTTAACAAGTACCTACTATGGTTTGATGAGCGGTTTCGAGGGAGTGCCGTGCGAGAAGAATCCGATCTTTGTCTGCGTATTCGGCAGACAGGCTATAAGATTTGGTATGACCCAGAGGCAGTGTTGGTTCATTTGGAAGAACCGACAGGAGGCTGTCATGACATTAGCACACGAACTCTAGAATATCAAATTACACACTATCATAACCACTTTTGGATGGCCTTTAAAAATCTGACCTTTTCCGAATCTCTAAGACTTTTTATGCGTTTATTTGACTGTCATGTTTTAGGAAATCCTCCTTGTCATAAAAGCGGTTCTCTTCCCAAGATTTTTGTCAGAGGAGTATTATATATGCTGGGATTTTTCAGTGCTTTAGTGACCCTCGTTCAATCTATCTGGAGCGATGGTCAAATCTACAATGAATAAACTTTTAAGAAACACATTCACCAGTAGTTAATCCCTAATAGTCTTTTAGTTTGTTTCGGATATTTTTGAAGGTATTTCCAAGGGTAGTTTCTCCGTTTTTTTGAGTTACTATTTGTTTTATTATATCCTATTATTGTGATTTTATTGAATGGTAATGATTGGTTATTATTGCCGTGCCAGGCATTGTTGTCAACTTCAGGGAATAGCTCCCCAAATTTGTTGATGGGGAGCATCCTTTTCCCTATGTGGTTTCCTTTCAGCTATAAACTGAGAAAAACCATCGCCACTGAAATTTTTTCGATGATATTAATGCAAGATTCCCTGGCTCTTGCCACCATAAAATTAATTATTGCCAAAGAAAATCAAGCGATGGCAACAGCCAAACAACTCATTCAACGAGTGAGAACTGACTTTACCCAACCGCGAAACCTCCTACAATTAATAGAAACGATCCTTATTTATAGCGTTTCCTAAGCTAGTGAGGTACACCTATTTTTCTTCCCTTTTGCCTAAAACCCATAACTTTTGTGCCTCAGCAAACTGAAAAACGCTATATATAAATTACTAAGTCTGAGTCGAACGAGAAGAAGGTAAACTGGAAGATAAACTGGAATCTCTGGGAGATGTGGCACGTTTATTGGCTTTAGGTTTAACTGTAGGACAAATGACTCAAGCCTTGCACTTAAGTGGCGATCAATACAAGAAAACCATTAATATAATCTAGCAGTAAGCTATTAGCTTGATCTGGTTCTTGCCGAGAAACCCTATTTTGTTTAGATTAGCTAAAACTAACCGGTTATTGGCAAGACTTACTGCTAGAAAATTAGGGAGCTAATCGGGGTATTAGCCTGAGTAACACAACCCAAAGTTACGGTTTAAATGTCCAAATCCGTAAGATTTAAACGCGATCCGTGGGTTTCGATAAATTCTCGCCGGGGGGCAACTCGATCGCCCATAAGAATGGTAAATAATTCCTCAGCTTTGGCTGCATCTTCGATTTCCACCCGTTTTAAAGTGCGCGTTTCAGGATTCATGGTAGTATCCCAAAGTTGTTGGGGCATCATTTCTCCTAACCCTTTAAAACGTTGGATTGTGTAGTTAGCATTAGAGGGAAATTCCGCTATCTTTTGCTGTAATTCTCGATCGCTATAGCAGTAGGAATGATTTTTACCGCGTTCCAATTTATAGAGAGGAGGACAGGCGATATATACATAACCTTGATCAATTAAATTCTTCTGATAACGATAGAAGAAAGTTAACAACAAAGTTCGGATGTGCGCGCCATCCACATCAGCGTCAGTCATTAAAACAATGCGATGATAGCGCAATTGTGAGGGATCGAAATCTTCTCCTTTAATTCCTAAACCGAGGGCTGTAATTAAGGATTGAATTTCCGTATTTTTGTAGATTTTGGCATCATCGGTTTTTTCGATATTGAGGATTTTTCCCCGCAGAGGTAGAATCGCTTGAAAACGACGATCGCGCCCCTGTTTGGCACTTCCGCCAGCGCTGTCCCCTTCGACGATGTAAATTTCTGACTTTTCTGGGTCTCTTTCGCTACAATCAGCCAATTTACCCGGTAAAGGTGAGGATTCCAAGACCGATTTCCGTCGTACTAAGTCCCGGGCCCGTCGGGCTGCTTCCGCCGCTTTGTACGCTTGTACTGCTTTTTCGATAATCGTGTCGGCCACTTGGGGATTTTGTTCTAGGTATTCGTTGAGAGTTTCCCCCACCAGGGAATCGACGATACCCCGGACTTCAGTGTTACCTAATTTGGTCTTGGTTTGTCCCTCAAATTCCGGTTCGGGGACTTTTACGGAAATAACGGCGGTTAAACCCTCACGGACGTTTTCCCCCGCTAGATTAGGCTCGTTTTCTTTAATTTTATTGCGTTTACGAGCAACATTATTTAAAGTACGAGTTAGGACTGCCTTTAATCCTTCTAGATGGGTTCCCCCGTCAATGGTGCGGATATTATTAGCAAAACCGAGAATATTGTCGCTATAGGCATCTATACACCACTGAAACGCCACTTCGATATTAATTCCGTTCTTTTCCCCCGATACATAGATAATATCTTTGTGCAGGGTTTCTTTTTCCCGACACATATAGGCGACGTATTCTTTAATACCCCCCTCATAACAATAGGTTTCGATGTGGGGTTCTTCGGGACGGTAATCGCTAAAGGTGATTTTAACACCGGCGTTTAAGTAGGCTAGTTCTCGTAAACGTCCGGAGAGGGTACTGTAATCAAATTCGATGCCTTGGCTAAAAATTTCGGTATCCGGCAGGAAATTAACCCTAGTTCCCGTTTTTTCCTCTTGACTGGGACTGCTGACCAATTCTGTGACGGGGATACCTCTTTCGTAGCGTTGGGTATGTACTTTATGATCGCGCCAGACGGTGACATCGACCCATGCAGAAAGAGCATTAACGACGGAAATTCCGACTCCGTGTAACCCTCCCGACACTTTATAACCACCACTGCCAAATTTACCGCCGGCATGAAGTATAGTGAGAACGGTTTCGAGGGCAGATTTACCCGTGGTGGGGTGAACATCGGTGGGAATACCCCGGCCATCGTCAGTGACGCTGACGGAACCATCGGCCTTGATATCCACTTCGATATGAGTACAGTAACCCGCTAGGGCCTCATCGATCGAGTTGTCCACCACTTCATAGACTAAATGATGTAGTCCCCGCGGCCCGGTCGTACCGATATACATCCCCGGCCGCTTCCTGACTGGTTCTAACCCTTCGAGAACTTGTATCTGTTCCGCGCCGTAGTTACTTGTCATAAAATTTCCCTGAAAAGGCTGTGATCCCTGATTGAACCTAAATGAATGGCAAAATCTTCAAAAATTGTAGCACATAAGGGTTAAAGACTGCTTAAATGCCTTTAGGGAGAATTTTTTATTGGGGTTGGGGTGTTGGTCAGTAAACAGTGAGCAGTAAACAGTAAACAGTGAGCAGTAAACAGTAAACAGTGAGCAGTAAACAGTGAGCAGTAAACAGTGAGCAGTAAACAGTAAAAAGGCAGCTGCGAGCTTGTCCCTTAATACTATTCACTGAAAACTCACACCTGAAAACTCGCACCTGATAACTGATAACTGATAACTGATAACTGATAACTGATAACTGATAACTGATCAATAGTCTTTAAATAATGTCATCCTCAAATTTATAACCGACACCGACCACAGTTTTGATAAAGATAGGATTAGCAGGATCGGGTTCTACTTTTTTGCGTAAGCGTCGGATATGGGTATCTACTACCCTTTCATCGCCAAAAAAATCATTTCCCCAGAGATTATCGATTAATTGGGTGCGACTCCAGACGCGATTGGGATAACTGACAAAGGTAGCGAGTAGATTAAATTCTAAGGTGGTTAAATCGAGGGTTTCCTCTGGCATTCCCTCCAATTTACGAACAGCAGAATGTTGATCTAAGTCGATAATAAAATGACGGCTGCGATGGAGTTGTTGGGGTTGACTATCGTGTCTTAAACTACGTCTTAATAATGCCCTTACCCGCGCGGTTAATTCCCGGGGACTAAAGGGTTTGACCATATAATCGTCGGCTCCCGTAGATAGACCGATAATGCGATCAATTTCTTCTCCCCTAGCGGTTAACATTAAGATATAGGGGTCTTTTGTCCCCGGTTTTTGGCGGATTCTAGCACACAATTCTAGTCCGTCTAATTCCGGTAACATTAAATCTAAAATCACTAATTCTGGTTGCTTTTGATAAAATAGTTCTAGTCCTACCCTACCATTATAAGCCAGATGACAAGTAAAGGACTCCCGCTCTAAAGTTTGCTGAATCAAATGGGCGATTTCAATTTCATCTTCGATAATAACGATATCCATAAGTAAGTAGTTATAATTTAATTGAAGATAGATTTTGCCTTTGATCCCCCCAGCCCCCCTTAATAAGGGTGGTGCAGATGCCCCCTTAATAAGGGGGCATCTGACAATTTTTAAAACCTACCTACTTAGGCATATTTTAACATATTAGTCATTCATTTCTCGCTCAAGGTTGAACATTGAAATAATTGTAATTTTTGCTCATTTTTTGGGGGGAGAGTTGGCAACTCTCCCGACTTTGGTGGACTGGGGACTTTTCAAGGTAAAGGGACAAACTGCTCACCGGAGGGAGTTGATCGCACTTGAATTAAGACCGGCTGACCAATGCGATCGCCAGTATTAGGATCAAAGCTAATTTTTCCGGTGGCCTCTGTTCGATGAAAATTGCCAGAACGCAGCCTGAATTGTAGGCCATGACGCTGAGGATTTTCCCTTAAACCGGCAATAATCACCCGTGTAGCGTCAAAACTGGTGACTGTGCGCCAACTAACCGGACTGCGCCACTGTTCCTGCATAAGATTGGCAAAAGTCTGGTTAAGCGATGGGTGCCAGGGTACGGCAACGGTTAAACCTTGGACGTTTTTGCCGCCATCTTCGAGGATGCGAATATTGTAGAAGGTGGGACTACTAAACAGAGGTAAACGCTGACGATTGAAGCGAATAACCTCAAAAACGGGATCGAGACGATCAACATGAGCGACGACAAATAGGCCGTTAGCACCCCCAGAAATCGCCTGATTAAGGGCTTGATCGGCCTTAAAATTGGGGACACTTAGATCACAGACAATCGGCACAATTTGACCGCCTTTTTTCGCCACATTAGCCATCAACTCATCTTTAAAGGAAACATTATCAGGAGCTTGAGAATCGTAGCAAAAAGCAATTTTCTGGACTTTAGCAGTATTTACTATGTAATTTGCTAATTTTTCCGTAATGTTGCTCTTAGAAGCCACCAGACGAAAGATATAATTTCCCGCACTGGAGAGATTATTGGCCGGGGAGGTGGAAGAAATCATCAGCAAACCGCCTTTTTCGTAGATAGGAGCGGCACTGGCATCGGGGGCATTATGACCGATAACAGCGATAATATCGGGATTTTTGACTAATTCACTGGCTACCTCTTTCGATATCTGCGGCTGATTATCGTCATTAACCACGATAACCATCAGTTTTCTGCCGTTGATCCCTCCCTGTTGATTGATCTGGGTTTGTGCGCTGGCGACTCCTCGCAATATTTCCTGAGCGACGTTGGGATTAGTTGTTGCTGGCACAACAACGGCGATTTTAAAGGGATTTGAGCCAGTTTGCAGGTTGCTGAGATAAATTACGCTTTCGGGATCGTTGGGACGTTGAGCGAGGGATTTTTGCAGGAGTTGCTCTGCTTCTTGGTGATCACCTTGAGCAATGGCAGCGATCGCTGATTCTTTGGTGGTGTTAGAATTAGTTTTGATCAGGAGATGATTGCCGTAACTGATGCTGGGATTATTATCGGCTTTTGGGGCAAATATTGCCAATATTTGCGGAAAAAGAAACCAACCGATCAACCCCAGTAAAACCTAGGAAATTGGCGGTAAACCCGCTTTTTTGCTGGTCTTTGTCATCGCTTTACTCCTTAACTTTGCTGATTGAATTCAGCTAAACAGCGGTTAATTTCGTCATCAAGGCTTAAGAAATCGATTTATTGAGCTAATTTCTCGCTATGGTTCTCGCTTAATTCACTATAAGCGTTTTCTTTTCGATAACGGTCGTTAATCGCTCCATTGGCATCCTCAAAGCGATCGCGGGAGTTATTGAGGTTGAGACTACTATCAAATTCGTTTATTTTGCCTAAAGCCTCATTCATGGAACTAAGCGCTTTTAAGTTGCTCATTTCTAATTTATAATGCTCGATTTTTTCCTGCTCTTGGCGAAGTTTTTCCTTAGCAGCAATGACCACTTTTTCGGCATTATCGACACGATCTTTCATGGCGGGTAGAATTTTTTCTAGGGAGATAACCTTAACCATAGCTTGTCTTGCCGCTTCTTGAAGTCCTTTTTTTTGAGCGGTGACAGCTAGGCTTGACAAAAGGTTCTCAGCACAGCCATCATATAGTTATTATCCATGCCCGCCCGTTTACTTTTTTGTGCCAGACTATGTCGGTAAGTCGATCGGGTTAATCCGTTCAAAAACCCGACAAAAAGTATCATCAGAAGGAATGCCATTAGGTAATTCTAAAAACTCAGATAACCAAGGCTGCTTACTGAGTCCACAATTTTCGATGTCTTCCCAACCTTCGGCTCCGGCTATAACTGCTAAAATAGCAATGACTAAAATATCGGTTAATAAATGTTTTTGGGTTCGGGACACTCTTGAAGATAAGTCAATAAACTAGCTTGAATTTCATTGATTGATGTTAAAGGAAGCTCAGGTTTTAGTTGAGCTTTATTTCCAGTGGGGAGAACGGGGGCAAAACCTTTACCCATGAGCTATTTCCTGATTAATTTTCATCAACAACAGTGAGACTAAGGCTAATGATAAATTATACAGAGGTAGCAGCGACTAAGTCTGGGTACTGGCAGCGCGGGACGGTGCTACAGCGAGTTCCACACCCTATTTAGAAATCTTTGTCAAGTACAATTTATACCAAATTAGATGAGCTTACTTTGGTATAATTTGCTACATTTTTAGATGCGCTTACCCTGACAGTTAACCGAACACAAAAGGATAAAACCTTGTTTCTGGTTAACCGGATTTCCTCATTGCTTATTTCCCAATACAAAAACGGCTAAAAATGCGATCAAGTACCGATTCAGTCACTTCTTCGCCGGTAATTTCTCCTAAAGCTTGAATGGCAGTACGCAGATCGATCGACCAAAAATCAAAAGGCAAATTTTCGTCAATTGTTTTTTTTACCTGTTGCAAAGCAATTTTCGCCCTAGTTAAAGCGGCCGCCTGTCGTTGATTAATGGCCAAATCCAAATTAGCCGCCTGTATTTCTTGATTTTGGACAGCATTAATAATAGTTTTTTCTAAGTCTTCAATACCCTGATTTTGGGCGGCGGAAAGCTTGACAACGCGCTCAATTTCTGCTGGATAAATTACCGTTTCGGGATGAGCTAAATCAATTTTATTAATCACTAAAATTAATCGGCGATCGCTGACAGAGCGGTAAATTTCCTCGTCTTCCTCGGTCCATCCTGACTCTGCGGAGACGGTTAAGAGAACTAAATCAGCAGACCGGGCCGTTTGGCGGGAACGTTCCACCCCAATTTGTTCGACTCGATCGCTGGCCGAGCGAATTCCTGCCGTATCGAGGACTTGTACGGGGATTCCCGCCACAACTAGCTGAGATTCGACGATATCGCGGGTAGTGCCGGGTAAATCGGTGACAATCGCTCGATCGCTCCGACTCCAAGCATTTAACAAACTGGATTTCCCCACATTCGGCCGTCCCACGATCGCCACTTTCAGACCACTACGCAGCAATTCCCCGCGCTCGGCAGTAGCTAAAATTAAATTTACTTGACAAAAAACCTGTTCTATGCTATGGAGAACCGCCTCATGATCCAAGGGCGGTAAATCCTCTTCAAAGTCAATACGGGCCTCAATTTCAGCCAAAATATCGAGACAGGTGGCACGCAAATGCCGAATCGGTTGCGCGAGTTTTCCCTGTAAACCAGCGAGGGCAAATTGTGCCGCTTGGGGAGAACGCGCCCCAACGAGATCGACGACGCTTTCGGCTTGAGTTAGGTCAATTCTGCCGTTAAGAAAGGCACGCAGGCTAAATTCCCCCGCTTGGGCCAAATGCGCCCCATTTTCTAGACATAACTGTAACACCTGTTGTACGGGCATAATGCCGCCATGACAGTGAAATTCCACCACATCCTCGCGGGTGAAAGAGCGGGGCGCTAACATGAGCAGCAGCAAAGCTTCATCGATAATTGCTTGACTTTGGGGATGCCGGATATAACCGTAGAGAAGACGATGACTTTCCCAGGGTTGACGATTGCGGGTATGGAACAGCCGACGAGCGATCGCCACTGCCTGACTACCGGATAAACGGACAATACCGATGCTACCCTGTTCTGGAACGATCGCCGTAGCGATGGCGGCGATCGTATCCCCTGTGTTTAACATCTCTTAATCACTCCTTGCTAAAATTGAAGTTGGTATCAATTTTGTCAGCATTTATGCCCGAAAATATGCGCTCACGGTCATTAAAAGCGAAAAATAAAGGGAATAGCCTAATTAATCGTCTGACGCGCTCCTGTCGCTACTGGTGGGTTCGCTTGGTGCGATTGCAGGGACATCCGATCGAAATCGCTCGCGGGTTAGCGGTGGGGGTGTTTTCTGGGGCTTTTCCTTGGATGGGATTACAGATCATTATTGCGATTTTTTTAGCTTTCTGTGTGCGGGGCAATAAAATTGCGGCAGCGGCAGCCACTTGGGTGAGTAATCCTTTTACCTATATTCCCCTGTTTTTGTTTAATTATAAATTGGGAGAATTATTTTTAGGTCAAGGAAATCAAGCGATCGATAGTCGTATTTTTGCCTCTAACCAAAGTTGGGCGGAAAATTGGGCAAGTTTGAGCGGTGAATTTTTATTAACGCTATTTTTTGGTAGTTTGATTACAGGTCTGTTGGCGGGCATTATCACTTATTTTGTTAGTTATCGTCTCCTCAGTCAATGGCATCACCGGCGACAAACAAGGAGAAAACGCTGATAAATTGTCACCGTTCGGGGGGGACAAAATCTGGTAATCTAAGAGGCATGGATGAGAAGCACCTACGGTAATCCCATAATAAGTCTAAACTGTTATTTGAATGATTGAATGAATACTATGATTGTGTTGTATTCAGCAAGTCTTCATCAATGATCAATTATAGTCCATCCCATAATCCCATCAATCACAGTTAAGACGATGGCTGTGACTGTCGCATCATTGGTAAATTATTACGAATCATTTGTGTATTGAGATGCTCTTTACTTAATGTATTGACATACAATACTTTTGTCATTTAATCAGTAGGAAGTAGGTCTGAAATTATATTTAAAAAATCTCTCACTTTTGCAATGAAAGGAAGAACTTGTAATTCATCAAAATCTGCAAAGTCTGTATAATCTGCTTCGAGACGGTATTCAAACAATTCGTTATAAACTGCACCAAAGTCTTTTGAAATAATTTCGCTACGGATGTAGTTTTTGTTGAAGAGACTACGGACACCTGTATGTTTTGGAGATGAGAGATTATCATAAGCAAGTAAAGCCGTAACAGCATAAAAGCAACTATAGTACAGACGATTGATACAACTATTCCATCTTGCACCATCAGCAAGAGAACAAGCATCTTGATAAGCTTCCTCTGCACGATTTAAACGATACCTAATTAGTTGATCGTGAGGGGAATTTTTACTCATAGCATAATAGCTTCTTTGTTAACTGATTGCCAGAAAGGAGTAGTTTGTAATAAGGGATGTTCCCATTGATTTTTGCTGCGAACAATGGTACAAATAACTTCTTCTGTTTCCCATTCGATTTCATAAATTTGACGACGGATTTGAGATGTGCGAGTAGGGTTAGTGATCCCATCAACTAATACTAATATATCCCAATCAGAGTCTGGTTGAGCATCGTTTCGCGCCCGTGAACCATAAAGAAATATTTGCGCTTGTGGTTCGATCGCTTGTACTGCTTGTTTAATTTTATTGAGTAATAGTTGTTTGTCCATGATTTTTTATGACCTTTTTGTACTGCAAAACAATATTAACAATATAGTCCATCCCATAATCCCATAATAAGTCCAAACTATGATTGAAATGATTGAATGAATACTATGATTGTGTTGTATTCAGCAAGTCTTCATCAATGATCAATTATAGTCCATCCCATAATCCCATAAATCACAGTTAAGACGATGGATATTGCTGTTGTCGCATCATTTGTAAACTTTTCCCGAATCTTAACAGTAGTAGAGTGATTTTTCCTAATAGTCGTTGACTCCATTTTATAGTAGTTCTATTGTTTAAAAAAGAATAATAAAACCTTCTTGGGTAAAGTGCTTGTCATGGGTAAGCACTTCAAAAATATCCATTTGTTGCATAATTATCATTGATATGCAGTCTGTAATACTATAACCTTTGTCTGACCGTTGTTTATATAATTCAAAACCTAATTGACGTAATTCTGGTGTATAGGAAATAACTTGTATTGTTTTTTCCCGTAGCATTTGCGTACACATTAAGAGTGCTTTCTGTCTCATAATAGTTCCTCTACATGAAGCATAGTTCAGTATCTCATCAATAATGCCATCCGTTGTTATTAGTTGATCATTGATACAATTATGAGCATAGTTGAGTGCGATTTGATGCCAGTCATCTTTGGGGTTGAGTAAAGCGATCCAATAAAAGGTGTCGGCAAAAATTTGCTTCATGGTTAATGTTTAGGAGTACCGTAGATGTAATGATCATGTTGCTCTGCACTATCGGTTGGTAAGGTATCTAAAACTTCTTGAGGAATATCAGCAGTGAGTTCTTCGATAAATCGCGCGAAAGGTTTAGATTGTTCTTGCGATCGATGATGTTTGATTTTGGCTAACAATAAAAAGTCAAAAACTTCTTCTATTACCTCATCGGATACTGTTTCAATTTCATGAATTAGTTGTTCTTTAATGGTCATAATTTTACCTTTGTAAGTTCTTCAACTATAGCCTATATCAGTTATCAGTGATTAATTCAATTATAGTCCATCCCATAATCCCATCAATCACAGTTAAGACGATGGATGTTGCTGTTGTCGCAGCGTTTGTAAGTTTTCCCGAATCTTAACAGTAGTAGGATGATTCTCCCCTAATAGTCGTTTTCTCAATTCTAAAGCTTGTATTAAGAGTGGTTCAGTTTCTTCGTATCTTCCTTGAGAGTGGTAGAGTTTTGCTAAATTATTAAGATTTTTAGTGATATTGGGATAGTTATCGCCTTCAAAAATTTCTGGACAGTATTTTTTTTGATTTGCCAGAAATTCCTGTGAGGTAACTTCAGTAAAATATTGGTGGATAATATTGCGAAATTCTTTAGGCTCTAGCATGGTTAATTTTCTCCTTCTATTTAATTAACTCTTCATACTCATCATGAGAACCAATCCAAGACCAGTAATAATCTTCACCTTTTTTCAATGCTAAAGCTCTATAATTCTCAGTTATTCGGACTGACCAGACATTTTTCCCTACTTTCTTGAAATGTAATGATCGATGGAAAACATTACTAATCCAGAGACGATAGGCTTTTTTTGCCTGTTGCTTAATGTAGGGAGGTAAGTTGGCATAACATTGCCAAAAATCAGGAGTTGTTAAGGATTTCATCTAAAGGCTTAACTTGATTGTTACTGATATCATTGTTGACTTTTTGTAATAGTCGATCGAGTTTCCCTGATTCGAGATCGTTTTTTATCTGTTTGTCCCAACTATCATCAAGATAGTCTTGTAACCAAGCTGATAATTGATGGATTTCTTCGTCAGGCAACTGGAGAATCGCGGATTCAATATCTTTGAGTGTAGTCATGATTGTTTGGTTGATTGAAGGTGATTGTATTATTTTATATTGTTGTATTATCGGATAGGTTAATAACCCATCCTACGGGAGCGACTCTAAGTTTTCCCGAATCCTAACAGTAGTAGGATGATTCTCCCCTAAAGCTTGCTCGGCAATTGCTAAAGCTTGTAAAAAGAGAGGTTCCGCTTCTTCATACCTGCCTTGTGAATAGTATAATTTTGCTAAACCATTGAGAGGATATACTACATCAGGATGATTTTTCCCTAATCGTCGTTGCCTCAATTCCAGTACTTGCAAATGAATAGATTCGGCTTCGGCATACTTACTTTGAGAGTTATAAATCAGTGCTAAATTGTTGAGGGAAGTAGCAACACAGGGATGATTCTCCCCGAATAGTCGTTTATACAATTCTAAAGCTTGTAAATTGAGGGGTTCTGCTTCTTCGTACTTTCCTTGGGAACGGTATAATTCTGCCAAATTGTTGAGGGAATTAGCTACATCGAGATGATTGTCACCTAATAGTCGCTTATACAATTTTAATGCTTGTAAATGGAGGGGTTCTGCTTCTTCGTACCTTCTTTGAGATTCGTACAATCCTGCTAAACTCATGAGAGAAGTGGCTACATCGGGATGATTCTCTCCTAATAGTCGCTTCCTCAATTCTAAAGCTTGTAAAAAGAGGAGTTCTGCTTCTTCGTACTTTCCTTGCAATTCGTACAATAATGCTAACTCATTGAAGGAAATGGCTACATCGGGATGATTCTCTCCTAATAGTCGCTTCCTCAATTCTAAAGCTTGTAAAAAGAGGAGTTCTGCTTCTTCGTACCTGCCTTGAGTATGGTACAATCCTGCTAAACCGCTGATGGAATTAGCTACATTAGGATGATTCTCCCCTAATAGTCGTTTATTCAACTCTAATACTTGTATTAATATGGGTTCAGCCTCTCCGTATCTGCCTTGGGCATGGTACAAGTTCGCTAAACTAATGAGAGAATTAGCTATATTGGGATGATTCTCCCCTAATAGTCGTTTATCCAATTCTAAAGCTTGTCCTAAGAGTAATTTAGCCTCTTCGTACTTTCCCTGACAATAGTACACATTTGATAAACCATTAAGAGAGGCAGCAACATCGGGATGATTCTCACCTAGCAGTTGTTTCCTCAATTCTAAAGCTTTTATAAAGAAGGATTTAGCTTCTTTATATTTTCCTTGGAAATGGTACAATATGGCTAAATTGTTGAGAGAATCAGCTACATAGGGATGATTTTCCCATAATATTCGTTTATACAACTCTAAAGCTTGTATTAAGAGTGGCTCGGCTTCTGCATATTTTCCTTGGGATACGTACAATGTGGCTAAATTATTGAGGGATTGTGCAACATCGGGATGTTCCTCTCCCAAACGGCGGTGAGTTAGTTTTAGACATTGCTTAAGCAGGGGTTTAGCTTGTTCGTACAATCCCTGCCCACAATAAAAATGTCCCAATCCTTCAAAAGACGGGATTAAATCCTCATCCTCCAGCCATTGTTCTAACTCTGTCGCTGATTCCGCAATATGGGGAATAGATAGGGCGACAGCTTCCACTTGCTCCTTGGTTAAATCTTGAGGAACAGTCTTTGCCTCCTCAACCATACCCCGACAAAAGGAGCGTTTCAACTCATCCCCATCCTCTCGCAGTGCTAACTTAGCTTGAAAAAACTTTCGCACCAACGGATGAAACTGATAAACTTCTCCTTCTACTGCTTGCAACAGATGAAGGTTGAGTAATTGCTCCTCTCTAATATCTTCCAACTTCTCCTCATCTTCAGCCGACAAACACCGCTCTATCACCAACCGCCAAGGAATAGGAGCCAAAGCAAAGAGACTGAGGAAACAGCCTAAATCTCGCGCTGGCTGATTCAACGCCTCCCAACTCACCTCAAAAGCAGCCTCTACCCCTCTTTGCGCCGTCATATCTGCCGAAGGATTCTGCAAAGCAGACAACTGTAAACCCTTATCTATCAACTGCTGCTGCATCCTTGCCAATGTCCAATTAGTACGCCGTTTGAGGAAACGCCCCACCAATTCCAACCCTAAAGGTAAATACCCTAGCCACGCACATAGCCCCTTCCCTACCTCTAATTCAGCTTGCAGACGCGACGCACCAATCAGAGATTCCAGTAAAGCAAGGGCGGCTGATTCGCTTAAAACAGGTAAGCGCAACTGCTCAAACGATGCTGCCAGCCAATTTTGCCGAGTCGTAATCAATACCTTAAAGCGTTGTTCTTGGGGAGGCAAATAATCTTGGATTTCCTCATACTGATGCACATCATCTAAAATTAGCAGTACATCCCCCGGCGGTTGCCATCTCGCCCAACAATAATCCAATTGCCCCCGCAAATTCAAATCTTCAGGGGGAAACAAACCCAACAGCGACTTAGCAAAATCTAATAGTTGTACCCCCACCGTTTCCGCTTGCACCCCTATCCAACAAATACCGCCGGGATAAGTCGATTTTTTCTTATGATATAGCGCATACTGGAGAGCTAATTCTGTTTTACCCACTCCTGCCATGCCCGTAACGACGGCGGTAATCGCAATTCTTTCTTGTTGCTGTAACTGGTGGTGCAGTTGTGTCATTGCATCTTCACGCCCCACGAAATTAACCGCCCCAGTACGCGCTCGATTGAGATTATTCGGCGATTCTGCTGGTTTTTCCGCTTGGGGAGTCTGAGGGAGTTGAATGATTTTATCGCCAAGTACCTTATCGCCAAGTACCTTATCGCCGATGATTTGGTCTCCCTCTACATTCCCAGCAACACCAGAAACTGGTGCGTTGAAGTTTTGCTCAATCTTGGACTCTTCTGCCATTGTCGGATGCCTCCTTTGCCACATTGTAGGATGAGTTCGTAACCCATCCCAATATCACTCTGCTGTTTTCCAACCTTCAATTAAAGCCATTGTTACATTGAGGTAAGGATTATCTAGAAATTCCTCAAGGGCAGCTTTTCCCCCTGATGTCACCGCGCCTAGCAATCGCTTTCTGACAGGAGTTGACACCGCCGCATTGATGTAAGCTTCCTTTTGTTTTTCCGTCGCAGTGGGATTTGTCTCTTCCAGTTGTTTGAGCAATCGCTGAATTTCTGCGGCAGCTTCGGCTAAATCTTGCTTCTCAGAAGAAGGGTAGATAATTTGGTCTCCGGCAACTTTTCCGGCTACTCCGTAAACGGTTGCATTAAAGTTCTGTTGTACTTCTGGTGAATCAGGCATAGCTCGTACTCTCACCGATTAAAACAAGGGACAATTTCATCGCCAATCTTTTCAGATTTCTGTTCAGGATATCCTAACAAAAATGGCTCTCTTGGATTTGGTGGGTAAAATGTATTCTAAGATACATTTCTCCTAGCGAGGGGGTGGAACGAAAGCTAAACCTACCAAACCCGGGGCGTAAACTCCGCATCATTTAAAATTATTACATTTTCCCCTGACTGCACCAACACAAATAAACCCTGACGACAAGCGTAACTCGCCACCTCATTGGGAACAATCATCGCTGCCACCGCTCCTAAGGCCTTTACATCTCGAAAACGAGGCATTAACCGCTTAAACTTAGCCAAACGTTGTAAATGCTCATCCACATCCCTTTGAGTTAACTTACTTTTGACCTCCACTAAAATGGCATCCGTATCATTCACTACCAATAGATCAATCTCTAAACCCTCATTATCCCGTTTTACCGAAATACCGGGGTGAAACTCATGCACATCAATACCCCGCTCTTGAAACAGACGCACCACCGCAGGACGTACTTGCCACTCGACAAACTCTCCTAAACGATTGCCCAACTCCCCAATCTGCTTACTAACCCTGTTAATTTGCTTATCTGTTTCTTTTTGAGCTTGGGATAACTCTTGTTGGGATTGAGCTAATTGCTTTAGTATTGCCCGAATCTCTTCAATAGTGGCTGTCATAATGAATTTTCTTAAGTTAAAGTGATGTGGGAGCATCTCACTTACGCGATAAGTAATTATACTTAGCCTAAAAGCCACTCTTAATCGTGTCTTGGAACGAAATAGAGGCTTTTAAAGACTGCGTACATGGAGAATTAAAACAAGAATTACCCTCGAAAAGCCTATTTT
>NZ_JBHFLL010000171.1:0-12976 GCF_041928595.1 Microcystis sp. BLCC-F209 | reverse complement strand
CTTTAATTATTATCTCATCTTTTTCGTCTCAGGTGTTTGAATATTTATACTTAGCTATCTCAAGAGCTTTCCGAGTATTTATACTTAGTGGTTTGCTCAACTTTCTCTGTCCTTCCCTTTGTGTTTTTCAACCTGCGGAATGTGGGTTATATCATTTTAGGAAACTTGCGCAAACAGCTAATTTATCCTCAAACGACAACGGAGATGAGTGAATCCCAATTAAAAGAAATCTTACAAGAAGTTAACCTGCAAGATGTTCTTAATCGCATCAAAAATTTTGATGAGAAAGTGGATTGGGAAAATATTTTATCTTTAAAAGAACAACAGCGTCTAGCCTTTGTGCGACTATTCGTTAATCAGCCAGATTTTGTGATTTTAGATGAAGCCACCAGTGCTTTAGATTTAAAAAATGAAGATCATTTATATAAACAGTTACAACAAACTGGCAAGACTTTTATTAGTGTCGGACATCGAGAAAGTTTGTTTAACTATCATCAAAAGGTTTTGGAACTTTCCGAGGATTCTACTTGGCGATTAATGAGAATGGAAGACTATCATCCATCAGCAGCGATTGCAACTCATTCTAACAATGCCAAAACCGTTGATGAAACGATAGGAATTGTCTCTGAAATGAACAATCAAGACAATTTTACCCATCAAGAAATGCAAAAACTGACCAACTATAGCTTAAGTACGATCAAAAATAAAGCCAGTCGAGGTCAAATAATTGTTGCCAATGATGGCATGATCTATCGTTATGACAAAACCCTTGATATTGCCCAATGGGTGAGAGTTTAGCTTCTCAGGGATCTTCGATTGAACTTAAAAAGATATATTGCCGCAGTTCGGGAACCTTCCAAGAAGATTCTCGACCTATGACATTGTTCGCCAATTCCGAGTTAAATTGACCAATTAAAAGCCGCCTGGACTTAAATAACTGGGATTTTCCTGTAGGGAAGTATCGAAGGGATTGGCCAAATCTTGGGTGCGAATTAAGGGGCCAGACTGTTGCTGTTGCATGACATCATAGTATAAAGTTTCAGTTAATTTGGCATCCCGGGTAATCATATTATCGAAATAGGAACCTTGCATAAAAGTACGCCAACCAAAAAGAGAGTTGAACTGTCCTAAAATGCTGGTGTAGTCGTAGAAACGACCCGTATTGTTATTAACAGCGCGGTTAAACAAACCAGGGATATGATTAAATCCTACCGCCGTATCGGGAGAGGGGACAATTTGCAATTGTTGGGTTTTTACCGGTGGGGGATTGGTGGCGGGTGGAGTTTCGGCGATCGCAGTAGGCGAACTCAACCAGACTAAACCGGTTAAACAAAACAGGGAAGGAAGTAAAAACTTAGCGCGCATGGGTAAAAATCTCCTCACAGGGATAGGGTTAATTTAAAAATCGCGTCAATGGGATGAGAAAGAAATTAATACTAGCGATCGAGTCAATATATAATGACTTTTGGCTCAATTGTAACCGAAATTTTGGAGTCAGTCAGGCTCCCAATCCTGAAAATATGGCTAATTCCTCGGTAGCGAATCTCGACACTGCTTCCCTGCGTCAATTTCTCCTTGATGCTCTTGTCCGTCTTGCCTATGGAGAGGGGGATTTCACCCTGTCTTCAGGACAAAAAAGCAGCTACTATATCAACGGTAAACAAGTTACTCTGACTGCTGAGGGAGCTTTAGCCGTGGGGCGTTTATTGCTGTCTCTACTGCCTCCAGATACCCAAGCGGTGGCAGGATTAACCCTAGGGGCGGATCCGATTGTCAGCGCCGTTAGTGTGGTATCTGCCTACGAAAATCGCCCGATTCCAGCTTTAATCGTCCGCAAAGAGGCAAAAGGTCACGGCACTATGGCTTATATCGAGGGGCCGACTTTAAACCCCGGTGCCGCGGTGGTTGTCCTCGAAGACGTGGTGACAACGGGGAAAAGTGCCATGGTAGCGGTAGAAAGATTACGGGATGCGGGTTATCAAGTAGATTTAATCATTGCTTTGGTGGATAGAGAGCAAGGAGGGGCGGAATTTTACCAATCTCAGGGAATAAAGTTTCAAGCTTTGTTTTCGATTCAGGATCTACAGGCGGCTTATCATAATCAATAGCGGTGAGTGGCCAGAAACGCTCGATAACTGGGTTTTAACAGTCGGATTGGCTCTGGGGATAAACCACAAAGGCACAAAGAACACAAAGAGGAAGACAGATTCAAGCGGGCTGCCTTCATTGCCTAAACGATAAGTTAAGTAGGTAGGCGTTAAAAATTATCAGAAACCCCCCTTATCAAGGGGGCTATCCATTAGTCAGATCTTTCTTAACAAAAAGAGAAGAAACTTAAAAAAAGGGGAAACGATTGATAGGTATAGTGTTGAAAGAAGGAATTAAGGTGGAGGTAAGCAAAAAAATGGAGAAATGGGCAGCCCAAGAATTACAGTATGCAGACCTAGGGGACACCAGAAGAAAGAAAAGGTTAATCAGTATCGTAGAAAACTTGGCCAGCCAACCTAGTACAAGTGTGCCACAAGCTTCGGGAAATCTAGCCGCCGCCAGTGCCACCTACGACTTTTGGAATTCCCCCTATTTTCACCCCTCAGATATAATTGCCGCCCAAGCTAAAAGTACAGTAGAAAGAATCAAAGAACATCCAATAGTTTTGGCAGTGCAAGACACAACAAGTTTAGACTTTACGACGCAAAAAGCCAAAAAAGGAATGGGTTATCTAGATTGTAAAACATCCTTTGGTCTCAAAGTTCATACCACATTAGGAGTCTCAGCGCAAGGAGTACCTTTGGGACTGATTAATCAATATGTCTGGGCAAGAGAAGAAAAGAATTTAGGGATTGCCAAGCAAAGAAAAAAAAGAGAAACTCAAGAAAAAGAAAGTCAAAGATGGTTAGATTCTTTGTCAGAAACACAACAACAAATACCCGAAGAAATTCAAGTCTTAACAATCGGAGATTCTGAGGCAGACATATTTGATTTATTTGCCCAGTCAAGAAATCCTAACTCTCATTTATTAATTCGAGGAACTCATAACCGAAAAGTTAACTATCTCGAAGACAAGCAAAGGTCAGGGCATCCAGAACCTAAATATTTACATCAATCCATCAGAGAAATAAAAGCCTGTGGTAGCCTAGATGTGCAAGTAAAACGCAATCCTAATCACGAGGCTAGACTAGCTAAACTAACAGTTAGATTTGCCAGTTTTGAAATACAAGTACCTAAGCATCACTCGAAAGCGAACCCTCGTCAACCGGTCAAATTACAGGTAATTTTAGCTGAAGAAGAAAATCCGCGTCCTGGAGTTAATCCTATCAGTTGGCTCCTCTTAACTAGCCTAGACATTAGTAGCTTTGAATCAGCGATAACCTGTGTGCGCTGGTATAGTTATCGCTGGTTAATAGAACGCTATCATTTTGTTTTAAAAAGTGGTTGTGGATTAGAAAAACTGCAATTAGAAACGGGTCGGAGAATTGAGATGGCTTTAGCTACCTATTCAATTGTAGCTTGGAGATTACTCTGGTTAACCTATCAAGCACGCTTACACGGAGAGGAGAGTTGTGAAAGTTTTTTGGAAGAACATGAATGGCAATCTTTGTGTGCCACTATTCATAAAAAGAGTCCGCCACCTAAAAAGCCGCCCTCCTTGGCCAGAAGCGGTCAGAATGATTGCTTCTCTTGGGGGGTTTTTAGGTAGAAAAGGTGACGGTGAACCAGGTGTTAAAACTATTTGGTTGGGACTGCGAAGGTTACATGATATCAGCGAGACTTGGAAACTATCTCATCAAATTAGTTCCCCCATAGAACCCCCTTGAGCCATCTGGCACACTTTTCTCTTTTTGTCAAATTTTATGTTAAGAAAGATGTGACTAATGGATAGCTTATCAAGGGGGGCAGGGGGGATCGAACCTAAAATCCATTTTTAATTTAATTATAACCAGCTACTTACTATAATACCATAATCAAGACAGAAGTTCATCAAATAGGTAATTATCAAATGAATTATAAGATTGAAATAGAACAAGAAGAAGATGGACGATATATTGCTGAAATCGTCGAACTTCCGGGAGTTTTAGTTTATGGCAATAGTCAACAGGAAGCTATTTCTAAAGTTCAAGCCCTTGCTTTGCGTGTCTTAGCCGATCAACTTGAACAGGGAGAACTTCCAGAAAATCACCTAAATTTATCATTTGTTGCTCTATGAGTCAATGGTCAGCAACGAAAGCTAAACAAGTTTTAAAAGCATTAAAAAGCATAGGTTGGAAAATTAAACGACAGACAGGCTCTCATAAAACTTTAGAAATATCTGGCTGGAATGATGTCGTTTTTGCTTTCCATGATGGCGATGAAATTGGCCATAAAATGTTAGCAAGAATTGCTAAATTAACAGGATTAACTCCAGATGATCTCTAATTTGGGTTAACAAATGATCGCAATTCTACAGCGAAAGCGTAACGCACCAATTTAATGATGAAGTTGGTGCGTTACGGCGGATTGTTAATTGAGGTTTTTTAACAGAGATTATCGCCGCAAACAAAAACATAAATCGTAGGGTGCGTTAGCCAAAGCGTAACGCACCAATTTAATGATGAATTTGGTGCGTTACGGCGGATTGTTAATTTGAGTTTTTTATCAGAAATTATCGCCGCCTAACGCACCCTACAAGCTATTAATAATAGCTTCGAGAAAATCTATCAATTTGTCCAGAAAATGACCACGCTTTTGATATTTGTCATATCGAGGTGCCAAAGGTGCTAATTTATAAAAGAAATTAATAAATCTTTGTCTTAGAACTACATAAGTTAACTGTATTAAGAATCTATATTCCAATAAAGACACCTCCCCACTAGGATCGATCGCATTTACCGGATTAACCCCAGCGTATAAATAATCATGCAAGGTTATCGGTTGATTATTGTAACCCTCAAAGGGATCAACGGAAGCAAAACGCCCTGTATTAGGATCATAATACCTTGCTCGTAAATAATAACCATCTACCGCATCATCAAACTGCTCACCAGCAAACAGATAATTATTCTCCGCATCCCCTACTTTACGGGTTAAATTACCATAAGCATCATAATCATATTCTACAATGACAGAACCATTATTACCCGTCATTAAACGAGTGCTACCTAAACCATCCACTTGATAGTAAATCCGATTTGCACCGTCATTTTGAGAGATTAAATCCCAACCGTGAGTATAGGTAGTATTAACTGTACCATTAGTTTGATATTCCTCAATCACTTGGGCGTATTGCTGTTGATTATTGTCGATTAAGAAGCGAGTCACCTCACCATCCACATTAATCGCCATTCGGATACCATTATGATCATATTCAAACTCAATGCGTCCGGTTTCGCCGTTTTCCGTGACTTCTACCGCGGTTAATTCACCCTTAGCATTCCACTCATAATTAGTGGTAGTTGCGCCATTTTCTACCTTAGCAAGGAGATTACCCTTATCATCGTATTGATATTGGGTAATATTTCCGCCAAGGATTTCTTTTAATAATCTGTCGTTTTTATCATAGTTATAGGTAGTTTTACCTGCCACTGAATCGACTTTTTCTAAACGATTTCCTACTGCATCAAAACTATAAGTAATCGTTTTGTTACCTGCTACAGTGTCAGTAATTTTCTCTTGGGTTAAGCGATAGAGATTGTCATAGGTGTACTCCACAGTGCGACCATCATTTTCTACCACTTTCACCCGATTACCCATTGCATCTAGGGTATAGGTATAACTAGAAATAATGCCCGTAGAGTTGCGGTTTTCGAGATAGGTTAAGCGATTTAATAAGTCATATTGTTGATTTTCAATCACCCCATTGGGGAAGACTGTTTTAATCAAATTACCCACCGCATCATAATCGTAGTCTGTTACTCCATTATCGGCATCTTTAACAGTATCAAGGCGATTCAACACATCATAAGTATAAGTAGTTGTGCCTGAAGGTACGGTTAAGGTAGGAATATTACTAGCCTTGTCGTAAGTATAGCTAATAGTACGGTTATCGGGTTCGGTACGACTAATTAATCTGTCACGCTCATCATAAACATAATTTGTTATCCCTCGGTTATCGATAACGGTAGCTAATTCCCCCGTCAAGGTATAGGTAAAGGTTTCCGTAGCTGTACCATCAGAGAAGGATTTTTCGGTTAACCAATTACGCTCATTATATTTATAGGTGGTGACTGCTCCATTAAAGTCAGTTACTTTGATTAAATTACCGATTTTATCGTGAATTGTCTCGTTACGTTGTCCACCAGGTAAGATGGTAGCTTTTAGACGGCGTAAACTGTCATATTCAAACTTAGTGATGTTACCATTTGCGTCTTTTTGCTCGATTAAATTACCCACTAAGTCATATTTATACTCAGTACGTTGATTTAAAGCATCAATTACCGCCGTTAGTCTTCCTAAAGCGTCATATTCATAATTAGTGGTATTTCCTGCTAAATCTGTTTCTGCTATCACTCGTCCTAAAGGATCATAAGTGGTAGTCATTACCGTATTATTAGCATAAGTTGTGGTAAGAAGGCGATCAAGCTCGTCATAATCATACTCAGTGATGCGCCCTAACGCATCTGTTTTGGCAATTTGTCGCCCGTCTGCATCATAATTATAGCTAGTAATTTGATTGAGGGCATTAGTAACAGTTAAAAGGCGATCAGCTTGATCATAATTAAATTCGGTACGATTACCTAATTCGTCAATTTCGGCAATTTTTCGCCCAGCTTTATCGTATTCTTTCTTAGTGCGGGGATTATCGGTTAAATTGTCAGAGGTACTATCAGGATAAATTACTTCGATTTCTCGCCCTAAAGCATCATAAATATAGATAGTTTTACGTCCTAATTCATCAATAAAACCCGTTAAACGATCTAAAGCGTCGTATTCATTTTGGGTGCGAGGGTTATCGCTTAAATTAGTAGGAGTGCTATCAGGTAAGATGGTTTCAATTAATAAACCACGATCATTATAACGGTATTCTGTGCGTCTTCCTAATGCGTCTATTTCTGCTACTTTTTCCCCAGCGGCGTTATATTCGGTTTTAGTAATACCCCTTGCACAACCACAACTACTCCCTTCAGGATCAGCTTTTTCAATCAAGCGTCCTTGAGCATCATAGATATAATTAGTAATAGCACCCAAAGCATCAGTAACACTCGCTACTCGTCCATTACTATCATAGGTAAAGGTGGTTTTTGCTCCCGTAGGATCGGTTAATTCAGTTAAGTTACCACGATTATCATACTTAAAGTTACTAATTTTACCATTAGCATCGGTGACAGTAGTTAAAAGTCCCAAGGAGTCATATTTATATTCAGTAACATTACCTTCTGTGTCTTTCCGTTTGGTGAGATTCCCGTTATTATCATAGGTGTAAGTGGTGACAAAACCTAAAGCAGTAGTCTCTGTCAAGATGTCGTTACTTTGGTTATAAGTAAAGGTTTTCTTGTCACCTTCCCCATCGGTTTCTGTCAGCTTATTACCTCGACTATCATAGGTATAACTGGTGATATTACCTTCGGGATCGGTTTCACTTAACAGGTTATTATCTTCATCGTAAGTGCGTAAAGTAATACCCCCTAATTGATCAACTTCTTGAATAACATTACCTTGAGCATCAAAAACCCGGGTAATAGTCTTACCAAAAGGATCTCGAATGGTTTGGCTATTAGTAGCATTATTAAAGGCGATATTTAATTCGTTACCATTAGCGTCAATAATTTTGCTGATTTGTCCATTTTCGTCATACTCTGTACGAGTCGCACTGCGTCCCAAGGGATCAATAATTTCTGTTAAGAAGTGTTGACGATTGGGGTCATCATAAACTAGCTCGGTGGTGTTATTAGTGCGGTCAATCACCTCAATTAAATCACCGTTGCTATCATAAACATATTTAATAGATTTACCATCAGGATCGATAATTTCAGTAATGCGACCTTGACTATCTCGTATAAAGTCAATTTCAGCACCCGTTGAGCTAGTAATACCCTCATCGGAGAAGGTTAATTTATTGCCATTTCTGTCGGTGACATCAATTAAACCAAAATTCTGATCATAGTTATAAACCGTTCCGTCTTTGGTGGTTAATTTGTATTGCGAGGGATTATAACCAAGAAAACTGAATAAAAATGCTCCTACAGTACCGTCACTACGAATAGTTAAAGGAGAGTTTTCTGTTTCTAGCTTATCAAATACCCCCGCATCGGGAGTAAAGCTAGGAGCATAAATTGCACCGAAGAAACTAGCAGAGACTGGTACAGGATTAAAAGTAAATCCAACGCGGCGGCCATCGGGAGTATTTAAAGTTACTCGTGTCCCGACGGAGAAGGTATTAGAAGTCCCAAATAAATCGGAATTAGCCTCACTTAAATCTCGTCCATCAGGGGAAGACTCGACAATTTTGGCATCTTGTAAACCTAAATCCCAACCATAGCCAAAATCTCCTTGGCTTGCACTTTCTAAGCTATTATAACGACGGACAATTTCAATGGGAATACCAGTTAAAGGAATAGATAGGTCAGTATATTCTAGGGAAAAGTCACCCGGTTTATTTTGTCCCGTCACATTTAAAATAACGCCTTGAACATTACCATTACCACTAAAATCAAAAGCGGTAATTTTTATTAGATAACTTCCATTTGCTAACAAACGAGGATCTAGATTAGCTACCTGCTGATTAGTAACATTTTGAGTGCCTTTTGTCAATAAAGTATAATCTGGATCATTTTCCCCGATATTGCTTAAATCAACTGCTTCAATCGGGGCAATTTCCACTCGATAAAATTCGAGGTTATCATCTGTGATGGTAGCAATAATATCTGTGGGTGACTTGATAATGCCTTGGGTGGCTTCTAAGTTAGTCTTGTTAATTTCAACAACAGGTGCTTCGGTATCACTGGGATCTAGTACCCGCACTTCAATTGTTTCTGTATCCTGATTACCGGCTGCATCTGTAGCAGTAGCAATAATTTGATAAAGTCCTGCTTTTTGACCGACAAAAGTAGCAGTATTAATTTGTCCATTGGGACTATTGGGATTAAGGGTTAGCGGAGTTGTATTAGCCGTTAAAGTGAGGATTTTAACTTCGATATTATCCGTTGCTCGAACTTGGAAATTAACACTTTGACCAATATTAATCAGGTTACTATTAAAGCCTAATTCCACTACCGGATTAGTAATATCATCATTGCTAAGGGTTAAGTTATAGGTTTGAGTGGTGATTCCCCCGCGTCCATCGCTGACTTGAATCGTCACAGGATAAATACCTTGATTTTGGGATGCAGATTGCCAACGAATACGGCCAAATTGATCAATAGTTAAACCTTGAGGTGCTTGTAAGAGATTATAGGTTAAAGTGTCGTTATCTGCATCTTTGGCAATAACATCATATTTGTAAGTAACGCCTAATTGAGCTAATTCTAACGGCTGAGAATTAATAATCGGTGCTTGATTAGGAGTAACTCGGATATAGTAATTTTGATAGGCAATCCCACCATCTGCATCCGTCGCTGTGACTGTAACTTGAAAATCACCGTTAGTGGTGTTTTGAGTTTGCCAAGTAATTAAACCTGTATTTGTATCAATAGTCATCCCATTGGGTTTAACCGTTAAATTGTAGCTAATAGCGGTATTTTCGGGATCATTAGCCTCGACATCGTATTGATATAATCCCCCAGCACCAATGATGATTTTAGGTGTGCTGGTAATACTAGGTAAGTTGTTGTCTAATGTAGCTAAAACTTGTAATTGATAGGATTGGGTATTGGTCCCACCAAAACCATCGCTAACTTTGATTTCAACGGTTTGTTTTCCTAAGTTAGTAGGGGTATAGGCTATTAAGCCAGTATTGGCATTAATGGTCATCCCTTCCGGGGGATTAATTAGGCTATAGGTCAGGGTATCATTATCAAAATCAGTGGCTCTTACTTCATAGCTGTAGGTATTATTAATCAGGGTAACGGTGTTAGGAGAGGAGATAATTTGCGGTGGGGTGTTAATCCCTTTAGTATTGAGGAAAAATTCTTGAGTAGCAATACCTCCTTTACCGTCAGAGACTCGCAAAACTACTCGATTATTACCGATTTGACTTTGTTTCGGTTGCCAAATTAAGCTACCAGTTTCTGCATCAACTGCCATGCCTTCAGGTTGATTGAGTAAGCTATAGGTTAACCTGTCATTATTGGCATCGGTAGCAGTGGCTCGATAGGTTAATAATTGTCCTATTTGGGCAGTTTTAGGTGCTGTGCTAGTGAATACGGGAGCTTGATTGGGGATAGGTTGATCAATTTTTTGGTTGCCAAAGTTGATGTTACTAACAGTTTCTCCTGCTTTGAGAGCGACAATGTGATAGCTAATACCGCCAGGAATTTCAGCAGTAATGTTAACATCAAAAGATCCGTAGTTATTATACCAACCATATCCATCCATCGTGCCTAAAAACAGCCTTGTTGCTCCTTCAGGAACAATAATTTCCTGAGTTACACCATCATTATTTTTCCCATCACCAATAAAGAAAACTTGTTTTACTTTAGGTGATAATTTTGTATAATTAATACCATTAGTAATATTGCCAGTTTCTTCAAAGTTTAGTTCATCAGGCGCAGATGTTAAATTTGGTTGTTCATCTGTCAAGAATACACCAACTAGACTATTAATAGGAGCAGTTAGGTTAGAAATTCCATTTTCATCTAACTCTCTATGAGAGAAGAAGATGCCACCATCAGGAGTTAAACCTGATGGAAATGGATCATTATTAACACTACCTGTTACATCAAAAGTAAGAGTTGAAGCAGCAACAATCGGCAATTGTGAAACCAGTATAGGAGATTGATTAGGTGCAACATCTCCCCCACTAGCTGCCGCACCATCAGGCATTCCTGACAGCCAAGGGTCGTTAATTCCTAAAACTTGAAGATATATTGTTACTATTTGTTCTTTATCATTTGGATAAGTTTGTTTATAATCTGTGGGTATAATTTCCCTGACAATATAAGTACCTGCTTCTAACCCAGTGAATTGATATTTTCCGTTTTCATCGGTGATTTGACTAGACTCATTATTATCAAAAGTGCCATTATTATTTGAGTCAAGATAGACGGTAATTCCTTCTAAAGCAGGTTCATTGTTAATAAATGTCCAGGAAAGAATATCATGGTTTCCTAATCCTGCCCCTGTAGCAGAAGTAAAACCGACAAAAAACTCATTTTGTCCGAGAATTTCAGCAATATTAATTGTTGCGGAAACAGTGGCTTGTGTAGGGCGATTAGAGTCTTGAGAGACTCTAGCTTCTAGTAATTGTGACGAGCCATTATAGTCAATCCAAACATTCCAAATTTCTCCATTATTGAAGCGAGTAGGAATATTAGCTTGGACAAGAGAAGTTGTACTTCCATTAACATTAATACCAATATGATTGCCATTATTTTGATCTTGGCTACCATTATTAAATGTATCTAATTCAACAACAACAGTATTGTTTAAGCCTTCATAACCAATTCCTCCCCCTGCACTACCAATGGTATCTGTTGGACTGATAATAAAAGCTATACCATCCGCACCTTCACCATCTTCATCCCCAAGCCCGCTAGATTCAGAAATAGAAAATTTGAAGTTAGTAGAAAATAATAGATTTTGGTTACTATCTCGAACAAGGTTAAAGGGATTTTTTAATAAAGCATTCCCAGATGAGTAGAAACTATTTAATGATAGCCTTAAAGCATTATCTACGATTGCAGTATCTCCAGACAATATTAAAGAAGATACATCTACAGAAAAATCCTCAAAATTAGCTGAATCCCATATTCCATTACCGTTGGTATCTTCCCATTTAACCCCTTCAATTGTTCCTAATAAAGCATTATTTAACGCAATAACAAACTCTTGGGTATCCACACCCCCACGATTATCCGTAACCTTAACAGAAATATCATAGTTACCAACAGTTTTACCTGCTGTATTCCAGAGAATTTCTCCTGTTAAATTATCAATGCTCATTCCTTGAGGAGCATCAACTAAAGAATAGGTTAAATTATCTTTGTCAGGATCAATCGCATTAACATCATAAACATAATTTTGACTGGTACTAGCTTTAAGAATAGGCTCAGAGATGATGACAGGTGCATAATTATCCGTTTCTTCTTCTAACACCAATAAAGTATAAACCTGAGTCGCAATACCCCCCTTACCATCATCAACTTGTAAGGTTATCTCGGTTTCTCCTGAGACGGTGGGAGTGAATGTAACAACACCTGTATTTTGATTGATTACCAAACCATTGGGGGCATTGATGACAGAATAGGTTAAATTATCATTATCAGCATCAGTCGCATCAGCATCATAACGATATTCATTGTTGAGATTACCAGAAACGACGGGATTGGAAACGAATACTGGAGGACGATTTGGTTGAGAATCAATAACGTTGGTTACTACCCCTAAATTATAAGTTTGGGTATCCCTTCCCCCTTTACCATCTTCCACTGAAATAGAGATGTTATAATTGCCGATTGTTGGGGATTGCCAACTTAAAACACCAGTATTATTGTCAATGGTTAAACCATCAGGGGCAAGGGAGAGGGAGTAGAATAAGGTATCATTATCCGCATCAACGGCATTTGCATCATAACTATAATCATTACCGACAATAATCTTTAACTCAGGATTAGTCGTAAATTCAGGAGCATTATTCGCGGAAACAGCAGAAACAATTAAGTTACTAGGGTTAATGACAAAACTAATGGTTTGACTATCATTCCCTCCTTTACCATCACTCACAGTATAAACAAAATTGCCACCATTACCATTAACATCTGCTAGGGGTGTGTAAAGCAAAGAAGTTAGAGAATTAATCGAAATCTCATCACCCACATTAATAACTGTGCCATCAGCTAAAGTTATTTTTCCTTTGCTATTATCTGGTAATTGAGTGACAGAAACCGTTAAAGTATCCCCATCAATA